>CP019157.1 GCA_002844335.1 Haloarcula taiwanensis | reverse complement strand
GTTCAGACTGGACGGCGTTCTCAGTACTGACTAACTCTATTCACTTCCGTCTGAGTTCCTCCGCTGCGTCCGATTCTGATGTCGCGTTTATCGCTGCAACGACTTGCTCACGTCCTTCTGCTACCATCTCAGCATCGATCATTCCATTTTCATCCGGGTGGAACGGGCGTACATCAGTACCAAGCACGTACTCGAAGATATTTTTGTACGTAATCATCGCGTCCAGAGCGGACTCTAACCTGTGCGACATTTCTTCATCAACTGCACCAAACTCGGCTTCGTTGAATTCCTCAATTGCTTCCGTCGCCTCAGTCAAGCGGGCACCCATCGCAGCCAACTGGTTGTCTAGTCGCTCAATATCCTCCGCTAGTTCCTCGATACGTTCAGTCGACCCCCCAGCTGGACTACCCTCCTTCGATGTGGACAACGATAGGGTGGAATTTTCCGTAACCTCATCAAGTGCTTCTCGCCCCTTCTCAGTGATTTCGCACGACCGTGGACCCCACCCCTTCTCAGTCATCGATGCACCGTAGCTCTTGATGTAGCCTAGTTGGTCTTCAGTGAACCCACGAGAGTTACCAGCATCACTCTCTGAGTTGAGTCGATACTTCACCTGGGACTTCGATAGCGATGTGTTGTCTGTGATAACAGTCACCGTGGCAGGCGCTTCTCCGAGCTCCGTTCCGTCGTACTCGTCCGGGTTGTCAGAGACATCTCTGACGATAGTTAGAAACTCGATATCTTCGATGCTTAGCTCGGACTCAGTACTCTCGGCCATCTTCTTGCCCCCTTGTTATAATCTTAGGGTGTTATATTTTACCCTATCCTAATAGGATAGCCTAACGCTATTACATCCTGTCCTAATACCTGTCCTAATATTATACTATTCCTGTCCTAATAGTGCCATAATTTTAGGATTCCCTGTCCTAACTTCTGTTGTAAAATTAGCCTACCCCTGTCCTAACCCCTGTCATAGAATTAGCTTACCCCTATCCTAAACCCTACCATAATTATCATACATCCTGTCCTAATAGATGTCCTAATCTTAGGATATTATAACTCTATTCAGCACCGTACCGCAATTAATAGTGGGCACACCCCCCATGAGGTAGCGACGAAAGTGAGGTCACAAGGGGGACGAGTGACCAAGAACTCGCAGCGAAGCCAGTGTGCCCATCGTGTGCGACGAGGGGTGTAGAACTATACACGAAATCTGATAGATAGGGTATGTTGAGAGCGTCGACGACGAGTCCCACACCCGCACACGCGCACATGGCTTCCCATGTGGCGATACACACGAAGTCCATGTCCTGAGTACAAGAGACATCGAGCCACGTCGAGAGCACTCCGAACATCGAGAGCGCGATGAACACATCAGGCCCACTTCGTCTCGAAGAAGGACGCCGTCATGGGGACACGCAGGCGTCATCGCTTCGATAGGCCAGCCTGTCCAGGTGACGGAATGTGCGGTATCCAGAGTGGGACAAGCCATACCCGAATTGTGGCGTTAGAAATCGTGAGCAGTAACTCAGCGGAATCTGGCGGATCACAAACGGACTTTTTTGTAGTCACATACTCTAATATTGAATGAGGACGCAGGACACTCCCTTGCCTTTGTGGCGGGGACTGACCTGGTAAGCATGTGCGGTCACAGCGTACGTATGCTGACGTCCGGCGGTTCATTTCCGTTACAACCCATCAGCAGGTAGTCCCGTACAACATCAGATTGCAACCGATTTGCGAGTGACTGGAGTGGTTGACTGCCCCAGACATCATCTGTTGAGGGGCGGCGTCCTTCGATCCATGCAGTCGCACGGTCGTACCTTTGTTGAGGCTGTCAACAATCGCGGGAACGAAGACTGTATAACGTACAGGGAGGATCGTCTGAGACATTCCAAGAATGATCACCTCTCTGGAGATCATAACCGATCCCCCAATGCCGGCTTCAGGGAGTTGGCTTCTGATGTATCCTCGGTATTCTGACAACGGCTCACGAGTTACGAGAGCAAGTCTTCCAGGTCTTCAGCACTGAGTGCATTCTTTTCTGCTAAGTAGTCTTCAACACTCTCAACATCGTCCATAGATGTCGCCACAGAAAGGAAAGAATCAGCCAGTGGATCGTATGTCGCTAATTCCGACTGGCTATACTCGTGCTTATCGTCGATATAGAGCACAAAGATGAGGTGATACGTTGCGTTGCCTTCTGGAATATTTTCGACGATCTTCGTGTAGAGTCGGCACTGGTCTCCTGCTGTAAGAAGGTCAAGACTACCTATCGTTTCGTGTCTGAATTGACTGGGGAGATTAGCGCTCGCAGCGATGTCCAAGAGCCTGCTCAGTATCTGCTGCTGTTTGCTCCCATCCAGAGATTGGAGGTTTGAAAGAGTCTCCTCTGCAAAAATGACATATGTTTCTTCATCAGACAACGGAACTCGGCTCACAGAGCGAACAGAGACTTAGAATTTCAGAACGTCTTCGATATCCGACTTGCTGGCAGTATCCCCATTGATGATATCGTCCATCCCATCAAGTAGCCCAATGGGCACTTGGGGGAAATCGGAGTCACCATCTGCCTTTCGTGACGGCGAAGGCGACGGCGTCTCCTCATCCAGTTCGGTCATATATGTATACATATAATCCTCAGCTAAATAAGTAGTGGTGGTGGTAGTCCTCCGGCTTTGGTATTGCTGACTGCCTGCCACTAGGGACGCGTAACTCGGGCAGGCAACAGCTGGTCCGTCTGAATACTGCTTTCTCAGACAAGTCGCTGACCGGTCAGTACAGTGAGAGCAAGTTGCGTCAAGTTGTGTTGTTCGGGTCAAGCGCGTAGTAGACGACAGTCATTGAGACGCCCATCGCGATCGGGCCGAAACTTCCATCCCCCGGCAGCAAGCTTCTAACAGCGAATACGGCCGCCGCGGAGATGAGGCCGACGAGCAGAGCGTACGAGAGGCGCGAGAGGCCCCGTACTCGGTTGTCCAGTCTACGGTACAGATGTTGGAGGGCATCCATACGCCCGAATACCGTCAGCGGAGGGATACCTCTTTTTGTTAAACACGCACACTTACTGAGCTGCCAGTCCAGCATCGATGGTGCTGAAATTAACCGTCTTGTGAACTGTTCTTCGACACTCCCCCTGACTAACCAACACTGGGCCGCTTCTACCACCGACTGTTGGTTAGCGAGCTACCACTCCCGGAAGTACAAGGGGGTTTACATACCAGTCACCCATCAACTACGGATACACACTCGCGCCGTCATGGGACCTGCCTCTAACAGGTCCCGGCGCGGGGTCGCAAACTGTCAGGAGTGGTCTCGGAAACCATCGCAACCCATGCCAAACAGCTACGCAAGTCGTCAAAAGGATAGAGTATTGCTGTCGCGCTCAGGCCGTCGCCACGACGTGTAAGCGTGTCATAGAATCGGTCTCACGCAATTGGGCCACTCATCGTCTATCATCATGAGGAATACCACGCGGGATTCCATTTCTTCAGAACTACTGTTACAGCCGTCGCACAGCTAACACTCACGAGGAGAATGATAATAGAGTTGGTCAACCGCTGTATACCAGTCATGTTGGTCCGATACCAAGCAAACACTGCGACAGTTATGCCGATAACTGTGATACTCACGATCTCATCTCTGCTCAAGTTGCGTATCAAGCTGGCAATGGAGGACATGCACGGAAATTGCACAGTTCAGGATGAATAAGCTATTGAACCCAATTAGTATCAACCAGTGGCCAAAACATCATTCCCTTGGCCGGCTGTGAACAGTTCTATGACACGCTGCGTGTTGGTGCTCGTTCTGGACGGGCGTCGGCTGGAGCGTCAACCCAGCCAGCGCCAGCTCCTGGAGGACTTCAGGTGAGTCGCCGTCGGTCTCCCAAAGCGCGGCGTCGAGAAACAGCAAGTCCTGAGTCAATCGATTGTGGTAGCCTGGTCAGTACTGCTGGCTTGGTCCAAATCAGCAATCGCTCCAGCCATGCCGAGAAGCATCAGTCCGTACCCAGCAAACCCCGCCGGGACTGATGCCTGGAGAAGTAGTGAGCCAGTGAATGCTCCAAGGCCACCGATAATAGCTCCTCGTTTCCTTGTTGACCGAGTGGGACTCCCACGGGAAAGAGACACCCACTGCTGCTTATGTGCTAACATCATTGACGTTACCGCCCCATAGAGTGGGAGAAGCGAAAGCATGATCAAGTGGTCCGCTGTGGCGAATGCTACTGCAAGCGCCGTCACTGCGAGTCCAACGCCTACTGAGATGATGTATCGGAGGGCAGGGCGCATACACGAAATTTCCGCGTTGTTTAGATCCGCAATTGAGTCTTTTTGTGCATCGATCCTCCCGATTGATGGGATGCCGCTGGACTTGCCTGTCGCCGACAGTTTCACAGTCCCGGTGGAGGTCTCTGCGGCATCGATACCAGGCCCAGCATTGAGGACGCCAAGGTCCTCAGCAACCTGTGCGCCATTATTCTCGATTGTCAGGCTGATTGGACTGTCTTCGTCGTTTAGCCCCAGGAGATCGTCCAGATAGTCTCCGTCGCCATCCTCGTCAAGGGACCAATCCATTACTGCCATCCCGGCAATCGTCTGGATGAGGGACCGCCGCGTGGTGTCGATACTACCGTCTACTGGATTGTTTGATTTTGACATGAGAAGCTCCGAGGTTTTGACCGACAGTCGCAGTTTTAAAACGAGTTAACAGCGTCCCTGATAAGCGTAAATAAGCGCCTCAGCGCCGTCTTCTTCGAGTGGGACAGTGTCGACGAGTTCGAACGAACTCATGTTGACCTGTCCAACAATGTTTGATTGCTCGTACTCGAACGGTCGAGTGAGATTTGCAGTTCTGGGCGGCTCAGTACCAACAACGAGAGCATCAAACGTTGGCTCACCATCCGGACCAGTGACGGTCCACGACTGTCCGATGTCCCCGTAGTGACCCCCCTGAACAACGATTCCACGTTCTACAGCTGCGAACGATGCTTTCGCAGGACGGACCTGAAGTTTGCCACCCCACGTATGGACGTGTTCAAGCCAAACCTCGTCGCAGCCCTGGGCATCGAGGGCCTGGGCGACAGCGCGGCCCTCGGTAGGTTGTTGCGCACCGAATCCAGCGAATGCGGGTTGTGCGACCATCGTCGTTATCACACAGGCGACGAGCAGGCCGCTTCCGAGTCGGCGTGCGGAGCGGGTTGTTGTGAACTCCGTCTCACGGAGCGCATACACGGTCAGTAGCAGGCAGGCGAACGCTATCAAGTCGGTCGCACGACCCGCAGCACGGAAAATCGAGATGCCAGGAATCTGGTAGATCGCCCAGAACCCAGTCGCGAGCATCGCGCCGGTGACAGCGACACTGAGCATCGCAAGCGCCCATCGTCTATCGGCCCCACCGCGACTGTAGGCAGTCCAAATACCGAGCCCAGCAAACGCCAGCATCGGAATCCCAACTGTTGCATAGCCAGCACCAATTAAATGGCCCGGCACAACTGGAAGAACTGGATGCAATCCGGAGATGACGAGTGCTTGCTGTACTAAATCAAGCGAGTGGGATACCGGCGGGCGTTTTGAGGCGTTCAGCAGCGATGGAATGATAGTTATGACATGTGGGAGCCCAACCAGCGAGCCGAGCGCAACACCCGACCCGAACCGCCATGCCCTGGTCGCTACTATCAACAGACCAGCGAACACGCTAAGGTAGAACGTGTAGTACATCCCGCCCGCCAGGAACGCTGCGCCGATGCCAATGCCTGCGACAACTCCAGCTCGTCGGGAATCTGTGTTTAGGTATCTCGGTAATAACTGATGGACGACGAGTACAGCCCACGGAAACGCGAACAGCTTCTCCAGCTGCCCGCCGGAGTAATGCGGCCAAGCGATAAACAGCCAAACGAGGGCATACGGAGCTGCATGAGCTATCTCCAGATCGCGGCGCGCGCACCAATACGCCACAACCGGAATTGCTGCCAGATGTGCACCTGCCACCACCTCCAACGCGAGATCCAACGGTATTTGCGGGATATACATCGGCAGGGCCGGAGGGTAAAACCCTTTGAACATCGGGTTTGCCCAAATTGGACGACCACCGAACCACGGAGCAGTTAGTGGGAGTTCCCCCGCCGACAGTGCCCTTCGAATGTGTATGGAGGGTATGAGATTGGAAAATACCGGCTCTGTTGAAATCCTCAGCGTATGATACTTCACCGCTGAACCAGTAATTCGGTTCGAGTGCGTCTATTCCACCAAAGGATCGTGGGAATGTCACTCCGAAGACGCCGCGTCATTACACGCACCAGTGCCATCAGTCGTCGAGAACAGCGGAATATCCGACTCAGTTAAGCGTTTGTAAATAGATCACATCAGGCCCTAAATCAGTCGTATATACCAATAATCCTGCTTTCAGTCTGTGTTAGGGGAACTGTTTTGCTTCCTCGTATCCTCACACACACGCATGGCCGAAGAACCCGACACAGATGAGCAAGCCACGTCCGACGCGTCCGCGTCACCCGAAAAGCAGCTACCACCGCCGAGCATTTTGGAGATCGAACCGGTGTACCAAGCGTTGGGACACTCTCGACGGCGTTACCTGTGCTACACCCTCTTGGAAGACACTGAATGGTCGCTGACCGAGCTGGCGACGAAAATCGCCGCGTGGGAGCACGACGTTCCCGAACACGCCGTCACAGAAGCCCAGCGCGAAGAGGTGTACGTCTCGCTCTACCACGCTCACGTCCCGAAGCTAGTTGATGAAGGCGTCATCACGTTCGATGAGACGACGGAAACGATTACGACCGCTGAACACGCCGAGCAGGTCATAGCCGCGCTCGAAGGGATGGGTGCCAGCCTTGACTCGAATCAAGAAACGCACGCACGGAGTGAGATGGATGAGCGATGAGACTAACGGTGGAATAATAAGCGACGACGACCCGACCAGTGGTGCCGATACACACTGGACGCAAGTAACACAGCGTCTCTATGAGCCCGACGGACTGGGTGAACTCACGACAGCAATCGTCTACGCCATTGCAGAGGCCGAAGGCGTCTCCCCGAGCGAGGTGAAGTCGCCACCGCTGTACGAATGTGTGGACGCGGCGGCGCTTGAAGACACGTTCTTCGGGCCTGACGTGACCGGACGGTCACGTCAGGGCGTCGGCTCCGTCAAGTTTCACTACACTGATTACCTCGTCAAAGTCCGCAGCGATGGATGGATTCAGGTGTATGAACCGACCGAAACAGAACTTTCGTAGACCATCGTTCCGGCGATAGGATGTCACTGTCGGTCGGCTACTCGGTCTCACTGTGTTGATCATCTCTGTTAGTCGTCTGATAGTGAACGTTCAGAGTGCCTTGTCGATGTTGTGAGTGAGACAGCCGATAACGAGTTCACGGAACTGCTTCCACCAAAGCTGTGAGCGGACGAATGCGCCATATTTCCGTTTGAGCCGAGAGTTCACCGTCTCGTTTTGACTCCGTTGGCCGTAGAGATCGGCGTCCAATCGGGCGTTCCACGCCTTGTGAAGCGACGAAAACTCGCGGTGCTTGATGAGCGGTCGAACACCAGTCTCACGGGCAAATGCGCGAACCTTCTGGTCGTCGTATCCCTTGTCGCCAAGGAGAACCGCTACTTTCCCGGTATTCCGCTCGATGAGCGACGGCGCAATCTTTGAGTCGTGCTTTCGTGTCGTCGTCACGTGTACGTCGATAATCGCGTTCGACCTCGTGTCTACGAGAAGCGTGACTTTCAGTTGTCGAATGGTCAACTTCGTTCGCTTTGTGTAGTGTTTCGAGGCGTGACTCCGGTCGAAACCAGAGGCATCGATACCAACGACACCGTTGGTCGGAAGGAGTGTGACCGAGAGATTGAGCAGGACACGCCAAACTGCCATATCGAGCCGATTGAACGCCTTACAGAGCGTTGATGGTGACGGGACTTCCTCAAGATCGATGGCGTTTCGAATCCGAGGCATCTCGATGAGTTCTTCAAGAAGCGTCCGGTATGTCGTATTCTTCCGCACCTTGAGACAGAGCAAGACAATGTGTTGGTGAAGTGTGTACCGGCGTTTCGAGAACTTCGATGAGTAGCGAGCGATAGCTCGACGAGCCAAGTGCACCGCTTGCTCAACGAACTGGAGCAATCGTGACTTTGGGAGAGCCTGCATTCGTTCAAACTACTGGTCGAACCTGTAACTCCCTGAGGATTTCAACAGAGCCAAAATACCTCATTCCCGAATGCATAACCTGACTTGAAGAAGGCATCCCTGACGAGAAAGAGTGGGAAAGCCGCTAGTAGGGCAGTGGCAACAGCATCTTTAGGAGAGATAGTCGAACCCTGCGTGAGGTATGTTTTGATTGGGTTCAAATTCATTGCCACATTATTATCTAGTTCCCGTTATAAACGTATCACCCGCCGACTGGTGATCCACGCCGACTAGTCGTCTTCCTTCTCCCGGACGTGTTTGATAAACTGTATAAGCGACCCCAGCGAGTCCTGACTCGGGTCGTGCCAGAGCCGATCGGCGTGCTCGACGTAGCCTTCGATGTTCGTCACCGACAATCCGTCGCCGTCGCCGTCCTGACTACTCCGGTACCGATCCCAGAGGTAGTTGTGGATACACTGCTCGTAGATCTCTTCGCTAAACGATGCGATGCCCGTTCCTGTTGGCTCGCCGTAGTTGATGTAGCCCGTCTCCTCGTTGTACCGGCGGCGGAGCCGGTGTTGTCGGTTCTCGATGGTCCGGCCGCCAGACTCCTGCTGTTTGGGGAGGTGGAAGCACGGATCGGTGAGCTCGACGATCTTGTTGCTCCGATGCATCGCGTCGAGATTGCTGCCCTTTCCCAGCGGCTCCTCGTCGAAAATCAGCGCAAAGTGTGGGGCGAAACCACGGTTGGGGGTGTCACGGAGCGTTGCCGTGCAGATCGGCTGGACGAACTCTAACACGTACCTGCGCGCGAGGTGTTCGGCTTCGTCGGTGCCAGCCTCTTCGCTGTGGCCGCCGTCCTCATCGTCAAGACCGTCGACGTCTTCGCCCCAGAAGTTCTTTCTGGACCCCAGGGCGGGACGGTCGTCTACCTGACCGCTGGAGCGGTCGCTGGATGTTGGTGCATGGCTCATGTTTGTGGATAGAAACGGCTGTTCGAACTCGCCGACTTGTTCCTGTCGCGGGCCCGGCGCGAAGCCGTTCGATAGCCGGCGACAGTGTATCCCTTTCGGGACCCTGACGGCGAGCGAAACCCTCTCGGGTATCCGACCGCCGGAGCGAGGACCGCTCCGGGGTCGCAGTTACACTTTCCTACTCAAGCAACTAGCTTAAACCTGACGACAGTCGAGTAAGATATCCTTACTTATTCTCTGGATGCCTGTGATTCACTCGGATATTCACCTGTAGCTCTGGCAACTTCTAATTTTTTCATCCGTTGCCAGTCGTCAATCACAGCTCGCAGTAAGTTGCGTTTACCCCCCTCCGCAGAGGCAGGGAATTTATTTTGCATCTCCTCGAAGAGTCCCTGAGGGATATCGCCCTCAAGGTGGACGGTCTCATCATCCATGCCCGTCCGTTTTCTGGCGGTCTGAAATAAGCGTGCGGGAGTTTATCTGCGCTCACCACGGCGATCTTGAAGTGTCTCAGCCCACAATTCCCGTAGGTTAGTCTGGCTACCAGACGCTGTGTACAACATCGAGAGCACTGATATCAGCAACACGACTGTGATTAGAGTCCAAGACCAATGCGTAAGGATGGGTTGTGCGGCCCCTTCTGACAATCGCATATCTTGGCCGATGAAATTCGGCATTTTGTATACAGGCATCAGGGCTAAATACGCCAGCGGGCGGATCGAGAGTGTTCCTGCAATAATAGCTACGTGAGTTCGTAACCGATCTGGACCTATCGCAGCGCAATACCCAAGACCCAGCAAGACAGGCAACCATCGATAGATCGGAGCATACGGGTAAACCAATACTGCGGGTATCATGGGTATCACCAGCGCCAGTTCTGGGACGGTAAACTCTCCCCGAATGGCCCAAATTGCAGCTGCTACCGTGGTTACCGGGAATAATTGAAGACCCAGTGTTGTTGATTCTCCGATGAAGTAACTAACCAGAGACTGAGCAGAAAAGGTTGTAATCGGACGATCTTTGAACAAAAATGGGTGTGAGGTGTCCAGGGCTGCTGTAATGCTCTCTGGAGCCATCCAAAATAGGAGGCCGGCAGTCAAGCAGGTGATCGGAAGCGCGCCCAAGATGATTTCCCGGTAGTGCGACCGATAGCGAATGAGCAACACGAGTGCCGCTATTGCCGGATAGATTTTCAGCGATGTCGCAACCGCGGCCGATGCACCGGCAAGGGCCCACCGTTCGTTGTGGACAGCGACGAGCATACTAACCACCGCTAATGCGACCAGAGCGTCAGACTGTCCGAAGAACCCTGTATAGTATATTGTAATAGGAGTCCCCAGCACTAACAGTGCCCAGTGACGCCGATCAATATCTGTCGGGAGGTACACAATAGTAACCAGAGCGCCGACGAATAATGTCTTGAGCGCAAATATAGACAGGTAATTTGGTGGTGTAATCAGATGACCCAGCAGTTGTATCGGGGACAAAACTACGGCAAAAAGCACGTATGGAAGAGGGGCATATGCTGAGTGTGGCAAGGAATATACCGGCGTCCCGGATGTCACAGCTCCAGCTGCCGATAAAAATGCCCCCACATCTGTATCCCCATAAAAGAAACTCCCTCCGAGAATCATCGCCAAAGCGTATGTACCCACGGCGACATCGAAAGCAGACAGATTATCTACACTCAGACGATCGGTAAAACGAGTGAGACCGCGGCCCACACTGTCCAATAATTTGTTTTCACCATCCATATGGATGGCATGGATAAGCAACTGGAAAAGACCAGCGACACTGCCAGTTTATATTATGCCGTCGCGACGACGATCGCCACGTCAGCCTGCGAGGGCTTGGGTCGCAACGTCAGCCCGACGAGTGCCAACTCGCGGAGCACCGCCGGCGGGATGCCCTCCGAGTGTAGCGCCGCGTCAAGCGTCTAGCGGTCGTATTGACTTTCGCTTGGCGGGAGCACGTCGACACCGGCCGTCTCGTGAGTCACTGCAAGCGTTCGGGCCGCCCGGCGGACCTTCCGGCGGTGTTCGGCGGTACAGTTGCTCATTGCTCGTACCCAGCCACGAGGTCGCCGACGAGCGAGCCGCCGACATTTATCAGGACCTTCACGACATCTTTGCCAGAAAACGTACCCAGAGCCATTTACTGCATGAACTCGGGCAGTTCGCCATCTCCGGTCGTGTTATCTTCGGGGTCAACCCCCAACTCTCGGAGTTCTTCGTCGGTGGGTTCGTGGCCGCGTTCGCCCTTGTAGCCCGCGACCGCATCGTCAAGCATTTCCAGAGCGTCCTGACGAGTCTCGCCCTGTGTAGTGACGCCGGTTTCGACATCCGTGATTACCCACGAGTCTCCCTCGCGCCACATCCGAATTTCGTCCTCATGGACATCTCCATCGCGCGTCGAACTGGCCATATCTTTAGTTGCTGTATGAGTGGCATAAGCGTTCGGCCAACACAGAGGGAATGGGGGGTGAGACAACGGGAATCGGTCGCCGTGGTGTTGGGAGGTGGTGGTAACGACCGATTGCCCGCGCGGCAGTCCGGATGCCCTGATAATAAAAGCAGGTTATTCGGTTCGGTCAGGCCGTCGCCACGACGTGCTGATGCTCGTTCTGCGTAGACGTCGGCTGCAACGTTAATCCGGCCAGTGCCAGCTCCCGAAAGACCTCAGGTGGGACGCCCTCAGCCGCCTGAAGCGCGGCGTCAAGAAACAGAGACCCAGAGCCAGTCGTTCATGGCAGTTTAGCCAATACAGGCGGTAGAGTCAGCAAAACAGACCCACCCTCCGGAGATGCTTGCTGAGGCCGCTGTTAACCGCGAATCTGATGGATAGCCGATAGAGAGGGCGGAATTCCGTATTAAGATGCAACTGAAATTTGACCGATATTTGGATTTATTATATCACGGGGATGAGAATCAAATATGTCTCAGGATATACCGACAAGGGTAGTGGTAGGAGTCGGGGCTATCGGGGTTTTAGCAGGATTTCTCCTACTTATCCAGGTGCCAGCCGCCAATCAATATCATGAAACGACACTTTCAGCCACTGGAATAGGTGTTTTGCTCGTTCTGTTTGGTATTCAAACTCTTGCTGAGTCACGGTGGTAGTTTTCTCCGTGTAAGACCCGCACTGTGTATCTTGCACGGATATTAGAACATCTCCTATGACTGTCAGGATAGCAGAGATCAATATACACACCTACTGACCAGCCAATTCACCAGCGATAGTTCGGCAATCAGCCGCTGTGTGGACTGTGCTACGATACCCCCTTCGACTAACCAACACAAGGCTACCATCGCCACCGTGTGTTGGTTAGTGAATCGCGCGGAGGTACAAACTATCATTATTTCATCTCATTCACACCAACCAGAGTGCCACCCAAGCAACGAATCAAATGGTCAAACTACTATACCGGTGCCGAACGTGATGGTCGGTGTCAAAATCGATAGAAGCAGGCGTTACCGCTGCTCCGCCAGTCCAGAATCGTTTTGATTTCCGACACAAGTGTGGCTAGCATGCCCTATTCAGTGTCCCCGCGTCGGTTAGCTGTTGGAACTATTGGCGGGTCCCTCTGCTCACTCGTAGCGACTATCGGTACGATTGTAACGTATGAGCAGTCAGCCTCCGGCGGAACAAGCGTAGCTGGCCTCTTTTTTGGCGTGTTTTTGATTGTCGGACTACTGGGCCTTGGAAGCGGTGGGCTGTTAGCCGCACATACGCACTGGGGACAGTCTGGAACGTGGGCACGGCGTTTGCTATGCGCGGGGGCCGGTGCTGGAGCCGTGGCTTCAGCGGTTCTAATTTTCTGGACGGTGCTTCGGATCCTCCCGGCAACTCTATCCCTCGATCAACTGCTTCCACCACTGGGTGGTCCCCTGCTTGTGATTATCCTGCTGGCAGCAGTGGCGACAGTCCTCTGTGTGGTGCTGGGGCTTCTGGCACAAACCGTACAGATACTCACTGACAGTACTGGATATACGTGAATGGGCTACCGTCGGTCTGGACACTAATGAAATCTTATTACAAGCGGACAGAATCGTCCAGAAGAGGTGACCGAACAGCCTTCTACAAACTTCACTGGACAAGCAACCGTTGAACGCAGGACCGCTCACTCGTTTGCGAGCGCTGCGTAGATCTCTGCGTGACGACATCCATCGAGCTTCCACATTTCAAGCGTACTCTCACGGCGTTCGGCGGCGCTTTCGACCGCCTGATATCGCTCGTACAATTGACGGACTTCCTCGTCGACCATCACACGCCCGGCTTTTGCATGCGCCTCGTTAACCTGTGGAGGTTGACTCTCTCTTTTGGGGCCGAATACGACTGCCCAGACTGCGACTATTACAAGACGGACTAACGACGGGGCCTCAGTCTTATTTTGAGCATCTTCAGGAAGCACACGACTACGATCAGTCGGAAGCACACAGCATCCTGAACGGCTAACAACCAGCCAGGGCTCTACGAACTCTTCTCCCGATCGAATTATTCGTCAGTACGTTATATATGGATGGGAGAACTCATCCAGACGTTAGACCTAGCCGAACAGGTTTGTGAAGTAATCAACACCGTCGTAGAAGTGTATCGCCTCATACGCAACAAGCGGGAGGAGGACCACGTTCGTTACTCAATGAGGTGAGCCGACCAAGTCCATCAGGGTGGTTTGTCTCACGGGTTACTTCTAAAGGGGACAAGGCAGCATCTGCCAAACGACTTCGGATCACAACTCCGCCAGTTCTTCAGGAATTATAGAATGGTGCCGAAAGAAATCCGGCGGTTTTCGCGTCGCTGATGCTTATCGGCCTCGGATAGTCTTTCATTCAGTCCAATGGGTACTGGACATGGGTGGCTGGGCCACATAGACGATCACCGCTCCAAGTGTCCCGAGTGGCCGGCCTTCCGTGCCATATTGTCCGGACCACACGGGATTAAGCGTTATGTTCCGGACCATGTGGCGGGGAAAACATTATCAACCCCCACCGGCTTCTAGGAAATATGAGCAATCGCGCACGGAACGACTCTGGGAAGTACACGGACAAACTGACCGAACAAGACGTGCTGAAGGCGTTCGACTACGAAACCACGCCGGAAGAGCCCATGCTGACTGCCACCGAGATCACCGACGCGCTGGCCGAACACTTCGATATCGAAGTCAGCAGCCAGACGGTTCGCCGTCGGCTGGGAGAGATGGAAGATGCGGGTATCGTCGCAAGCAAGAAGTTCGGTGCCTCTGCTGTGGGTTGGACCGCGCTCGTCGGGCCGCGGCTCGCCGACGACGTGGCTGCCGAGGCCGACCGCCGGCTCGAAGAAGAGGAATTTGTCAGTCTCGACGAGGTCTGAGGTCACATGGCAGATGTGTTGTTGGCCGAATCGGCCACCGACGAGTTAGCGTCGTTCCAACCAGATATGGAACAACGTATCCGCGACAAACTGAAGCAAGCCGGCGAGAACCCAGACCACTACCTCGAACGGCTACAAGGACGAAAAACCTTCAAATTAAAAATCGGCCGCGAATACCGGGCCGAAATCGACTGGGACAAAAACGAATCCGTCCTTCGTGTTCTCCGAATCGGCCACCGCGACGGCTTCTACGATTCTTAGCTGTCGTCCGGCGGGCCTTCTTGGACACGTTGGCTGACTTGCATTACTTCATCGTCCGAGAGGTTTTCAGCCAACAGTCGCTCTCCAAGTGCTGTAATCGCGTAGCGACTACTCTTCTTGTCTTCAAGTTCAACGAGGCCCGCATGTATCAAATTCGGCAAGCGTCTGTGGATTGTCGATTTGGCTATTTCAGTGTCGTATCTAACACGGAGGTTGTACCGAATTGTTCCGGGTTTGACGGCAATCCCGCTATCTGCCAGAAGTTGCAGTATGGACCTGTCACTTTCAGTCAGGCCAAACACGGGACGCATTCACCCCGATTAACGACTGTACATTGTATAGTTTCTCCGGGATTCGGAATTAACTGCCCCATACTGTCCGACATATTTGGGTCTAAGCTGTTTAACACAGGTCCTACTATCTGGACCCACAGTTATAAGTTATCAGGACAGGGTATTGTGAGATATGGCAGTAAGGGCGGATTTCGCCGGCACAAAACGTGTTGGCGACCGCGTCAACCCCGCGGCCGCCTGCTGCCGAACCGCACTATGAAGAACACGCCACACCCGCAAAAAACAATCGACCCTTCAGAGCCGAATAGAACGCTTACTGCCCCTATCCAGTTCCTAAACGGAGGGATGGCGGGATGCTGAAACGCCTCCTCTCCAGCGACCATGAGCCGGAGCCGCCGGCAGTGAGCGTCCCATTCGACGCCCTGCTGGATGTCGCCCAGTCCGAACGCCGACGCCAGTGCCTCCGAGCGGTGAACGAACACGGCCAACTGGAACTCACCGACCTCGCGGAGATCGTCGCCGCTGCGGAAGTCAACACTACCCGCGAACATCTCGAGTCACAACAACGCAAGCGCGTGTACGTGTCGTTATATCAGACGCACATCCCGAAACTGGACGACACCGGACTGGTGCGCTGGTCCCAGGCCAACGGCACAGTCTGTGCGACCACCGAGACGGAGCCGGCCGTCGACGCCCTGGATGACCTCGCCGACCGCACGACAGGAGGTGACTGCTGAGATGGCCATCGAGAAACGCGGGAGCGCGGTCATCACCACGGGGTGTCCGTTCTGTGACAGCGACATCGACCCCCAGCAGAGCCTTGCGAAGCATCTCGACACCGACTGTCCAGAGTACGGAGGGAGCCAATCATGACCACCGGCCACGGCAACTACTACGACGTAGACGGTCGGCGCTCGCTCAACGAGCGCTGGCCGAACGCCGACGGGGTGGCCGTTGTTGGCGGCCCTGTCCGCGAGCTCAAGACTGACGGCGGGAGCGCCGCTGCAACTGATGCAGACATCGAGACGATCCTCGACGAACTCGAAGCGTTCGAAGACGTCAGCCTCCGTGAGGCGGACCCAGACACACTCAGCCGGTACTGGGACGCCCAGGACCGGTTGATCGACGCTATCGACGCCGAGTTGGACGAGGACACTCTCTCAGAGGCGACCCACATCTGGTGGAATGACCAGGCGGAGTTCCATCTCTACTGTAGTTCTCACTATCACCCGATTGCCAGCGAGCAGTGGACCGGCTTCACTGAGGTGACCGACCCACAGGCGGTGAAACAGGCCGCACGAGACCGCCTCGAAAGTGGGGTCCCGTGCGAAAAGTGCCACAGTGAAGCTCTGTTCGAACGACGTGACGAACTCCTTACGGAGCGTGGTCTGGCATGACCGGCAGCGCCCAGTCCACGAAAGGCTCTCGTGTCGGCACCGACGTGCCAACAGCGATCCGCCGCGGTGGCGCGACCAACCCGATGCAGAAGCTCGACCGAGAGGGGACCCTCACCTCGTATCGCGGCCACGCCGTCGGATTCGAGTGCCAGGACTGTGGCAACGTCCAGTGGTTCGTCACCGACCAGTTCCGGATCACGGCGGACTGCCACGAGTGTGGCCTGGGAAGTTGCTTCGAGTTTGACTTCGAACTCGCCCGGTCGGCGACGCGGGGAGGTGCGTCTGAGTGACCCGCCTCGAACTCGTCGAGAAACCAGACACGCCGGAGAGCTTCACCGAGACAATCGAGCACTACGGTGCTGCGATTCCCCACGAGGGCGAACTCGTCACCTGGGACACAGACCACTACCGCGTGACTGAGGTCCAGCATCGTATCCAGCTGGGGACCATCGTCGTCCACCTTCGACCACGCGACCAGGAGGGCGACGATGGCGAATGAGTCCGACGCTACTGTCGACCGTGTCGTCGAGGTCGCCGATCTCGTTGCCGACGACGCAGACACCGACGCCGAGGCGGTGTTGCTCGATGCGCTCGGGCGAGTGCGCAAGCGGGGGTGGGCCGATGAGTAGAGCCAGCCAGGGCGGGCCGGCCAAACGCAAGGCACGCCATGACGAACCCGCCGACGTCGGCACGCCTGTGATGGTCGACCGACTCAGCGGCGATTCGCTGCGTGGGATCGTTCGCGAGCGCTACACCTACGACGAGCATGCTGCCCAAGCACGCGTGCTTGTCGAATCGTCCGAGATGATGGTCAACGTCGCTACTGACCGTGTCAGTATCGCTCGCGGGTCAAACGCCGATGTCGTTCGCAGTCTTGTCGAGGCTGATACCAATGTCTGACGCTGCTGGCGGTTCTAACTCACCGCACGTGCAAGTCGCAGGACAGAGAAGACACTACGAGAACACAACGCACCTGAGAAGGGGCCACCGTTCCCAGTTCGAGCCGACTACCAACAGTGCGATTGCTCCCAATCGCGGCGTGCTGAGTGAAACGTTCGAGGGCATCGTCCACGACACAGTCAGCGGTCCACACACGGGAGGTGCCCAATGAGCGTCGACAGCTCTCCACCTACTGCCGACGAACTGCCCGAGAGTCCGAACGGCCTTCGGGATGTTGTTGCCGACCTCATCGAAGAGGTTTCACAACTACGAACAGAGAACGAACACCTTCGTGAGCGCGTTGACGAACTCGAAACGGAGGTTGCCGAGCAAGAGTCCATCGAGTATCGGGGTGATGCAAAGCAGATCGAGAACCTGTTTGTCGGCGGCGTGCCGGTCGGCAACAGCATCGCCTCAAACAAGACGGGCCGGAAAACTCTCAACCGCTTGGTGTTCGGGAATCCAGAGCCCGACATCGAGAAAAGCGACATCGAGCCGTTCGTCGAGGAGTACGGGACGGTGAAAGAGTCGGTTACGAACGCTCAGCCAACTGCTGAGAATCAGGGCGCCTCGGAGAAGAGCCGGGGGAATATGCTCCCGCTGCACCGGATGATGGTTGATCTGAACTCCGGCGCCGACGCATCGCTCAGCAAGTCACAGAAACGTGCCGCGGCGCTGTACGAGCGGTTCGTGAATAAGGCCAGCGGCGAGACGAACCAGAACGTCACGCCAGACGGCCAGAAGTTCACGATGAACACTGAACAGGCTGTGGAGGTGCTTGAAGACGAAGGCCTGCTGGATGGCGTCAAGCCACAGTCCTATTCCAAGACAGCCGGGCGTGTCATGCGCGATGTCCAGCGGTTCACGATCGTCGATGGTGACGGCCACAAGGACTGCGTTGACATCGACAAGTGCTCCGACCATGGACTGATCAACTTCCGCTCCGGGAAACCACATACCCTGACCGTTCCAAAGCGGAAAATGAAAGCTAGCGTCCACAATGCAGACACTGCTGACGCCGATGTCAGAACCGACAGTGAAAGCGAGAACAAACAGAAGACAGCCGAAGAGCCGACAGACACGATGGACTTGGATCAGCTGAATCAGGCAACGGCGGTGAACGCGGATGACTGAGACGCGTTCTGACAGTGTTGTCAGCACGCTCGCGAGTAGCGTGTCAGATGGAGGTGGTCGACAAGAGCGGTAACGAATTCCCCACTAGACCCCTACAATAAAATCCACACGAATGTGGTGCGTAACTTACGCTTGTTCTCGTTTCGTTAGAGTGACGTGAAACGACTTCCCTTTTCCTTCCCTCTATGAGGTGTAGGAAAAGAAGTCTGAGAACGAACGATTCTATCTGACATCCTCTTTCATCGCCTTCTGACAACACTGTCAGATAGTCCGTCAAGACAGTGGTGCCTGAAAGTCCACAGTCACGGCCATAACTAACCAACATTTCTCCCAACTGACGCCGGATGTTGGTTAGCGTGAGGGTATTGACTTCGAGATGGGACAGCGTGACCCCGGGGAGAGACACACCACTCTTTCACGTGAAGCCGGGAAAGGGTGGAGACCCTGTAGAATTCGAGCAACCAGTCATCTACCACGAAGCGGCTAAAAATGGGAGTTCCAAGACCGTTACCACCAGAATCGGGATTCTGGCCAACTAGACTAATGTCAACGCTTTAGATGAAACAGTGGACTGTTGTTCTAGTAACTACTCTACTCTAGTTCTTCACTCGAAACAGTGGTGTGTGTGAGTGGCTTCACTTGAAACAGATGCAGAGGTGGTTTTATATACCCCTCTTGTGAAAGATTCCCTATGCGTCGGTTCGAGCGGAAGCAAAACATCTTCCGGAACAAAGACGCCCTGGGGGAGTCCTACCAACCGGAACGGATTGAGGAGCGGGATGAAGAAATTGAGGAGTATATGAACGCTCTCCAGCCGGTAATCGATGGGTGGGAACCAAACAACATCTTTCTCTACGGCAATACGGGTGTCGGGAAAACAGCCGTCACCGACTACCTTCTTGACCGACTCCAGGACGACGTCGCTGCGTACGATGATATCGATCTCTCCATTATTTCGCTCAATTGCAAGACGCTCAACTCCTCGTATCAGGTCGCTGTGGAACTCGTCAATGAACTCCGTCCATCCGGTGGCGAAATCAGTACGACCGGGTATCCACAGCAAACCGTGTTTAAAAAGCTCTATCAGGAGCTTGAGGCCATCGGTGGGACCATTCTCATCGTCCTTGATGAAGTCGATTCCATTGGCGACCGAGATGAGCTGCTCTATGAGCTTCCTCGGGCCAGGGCCAATGGGAATCTCGACTCGGCAAAGGTCGGCGTTATTGGCATCAGCAACGATTTCAAATTTCGTGACCAGCTCGACCCTCGTGTCCAGGACACTCTCTGTGAGCGAGAACTCCAGTTCCCGCCATACGATGCCACAGAACTGAAAAACATTCTCGAATCACGAGTTGAGGTCGCTGTCACGGATGGGTCAATCGATACTGGTGTGTTGCAGTTGTGTGCAGCTCTCGCCGCCAGGGACAGTGGCAGTGCTCGGCAGGCGCTTGATCTCCTTCGGTTAGGTGGAGAAATCGCGGAAAACCGGGAAGCTGAGATGATCAAAGAAGCGCACATCGAAGATGCTCGCTCACAACTCGAACAAGAGCGGGTCGAAGAAGGAATGCGCGAGTTGACGACGCATGGCCGCCTTGCACTATTGGCAGTGATTTCGAAAGCAGCCAAAGAGGAAACGCCCTGTCGGACGCGTGACCTCTACGAGGAGTATCGCTCACTCTGTGAGTCCTCTGAAACCGATGCGCTCGGCCAGCGGTCGCTCCATAACCACCTGTCAGACCTTCGGATGTTAGGTATCCTCTCAGCGCACGAAAACCGGAGCGGTTCTCGGGGGAACTACTACAATTACGAGCTTGATGTTCCGTTTACGAGCGCCATTGAGGCGATGTCTGATGTCCTTCATCTCACAACGGAAATCGATACAATCCGTGACATTGCCGCTATGAACAACGTTGGATGACGGGGGACTCCACCCTTTCATGTGAAGGTACGTAGTGGGCGGGGCAACGCGCTTCACTTGAAAGAGTGGTGTGTCTGACGGACGCTGTTTCACTTGCAAGCGTGGTGTGGTCACCAGTGATCCCTTCACTTGAAAGAGTGGTGTGTCCGGCGGTAGGCGTTTCACATGTAACGGTGGTGTGTCCGCTCCAGAATTGGCTCTTGCCACAATCCAGGGTCTCGTCGTCTTCACCGCCGCGCAATGGCGACGTCCTCGAAGGACGTGACGCTCCCTGAGCGAGAACTTCGGCAGGAGGTGTTCGACGACGAAATCTCGAGACCAATGATGCATGAAGTGATGCAAGACGCCGCTGAGCACTTCGGGATCGGGACTGGCAAACCAGACAAACAACAGGTGCTGCGCCTGAATCTGACCGAACTCGAAGTCGAACACTCCGATATGGGTCAGACGATTCGACACTTCGCGAACGCCGATGGCGACTCGAAACTCGCTGATAGCGGCGAGACGACGCTGGGCTCCTATGGTGGCGGTCAGCAACCATCGGCGATGACTGATGGAGGGACTGTCGCGGACTGACTAGCCCAACTGGACCGCTCTCAGTACGCCTGCGGGCACGACATCCGCCCGTCTGTTAGCTTCAGCTATGTCGTTCGGAGATGATCTGTGCGTGGCTCATACACCTCGCCCTTCTGTTTGAGCTTGTCAATTTCGTGTTCAGCCTTCGGCTTATCCATTCCAACTCTTCTGGCATGCCGAATAACCTGCTGAACCGGTGCTCCCCCATCAAATTCATCCTCTAAATCTGCAATTATCCCCTTAATATTCTGAATCCGTTCCCGCTGTGGGCCTCCTCCGCCAACGACATCCTCCCCGATGATGAATTGACGGGGGTGGAGCAGACTAACATCAACGTCATCTACGACAACGTCGTCAACGATTTCTGTGATTTCTTCGTCGTATAGACTAACCACCATCTGCGCATTATCTTCGTCTGCTTTTGCGTCAACATCGATTGTCACTGAGTCAGGCAATTCCTCTGTGAGTGTCTCTTCCAGCTGTTCCTCGGCTTGTTGACTGAGTTCTTTAGCCCGGCGCTCGTGCTCAGCACTGTTCTTAAGATGGTCGGCGGCCTCTTCGACAAGTTCGACAGCAGACTGAGAATCGTCGTCTGACATATTTGCATAAAAACTCGCTTAGAACTTGATAATTTGCAAACCGAAGTTACCAGCTACCAGCAATTGAGTCTATCAACCGGACAAGGTCTATGTAGACCGAAGACCCCCTCCTTCTGGCTTATACACCTTCCCTCGCTGCTTTACATTCTTCAGGGCCTGCTTGACTTCTGTCTCTGATAAGCCGGCCTCTATCCCAGCCGCAAGCAGTTTCTCCGGGCTGGCACCTTGATCGGATGTTTCTAATTCCTTGATCATCGACAGTACCAATTCCTCATTTGATGCATCCTCTACTTCACCCGAAACTATTGTCTCGGCGTCTAACTCTCCACTATCAATCACTGCTCCAGTGTCTTCCAGTGAAGCCTCCATCACCTCAATCGCCCGCTCAGCATCCGCCTCCTCGGCCATGTCGGCTAGCCGGACTCGAGCACTGGCCTCTGTCAGTCGGATTAACGACTCAAGCGTTTGTTCGGTGACCGCTAGTGGCCCTGGCTCATCAGATTGTTCTTTTCGAACTTCGACATAGAATTCAGTCAGCCGCTCTTTTGCAGCATCGGTGATTGCTGGGAAGCAATGCTGGCGCGCGAAGACAGCATACTGACGCAGTTGTTTGGCCTCGACCGGTGGAGCGAACTCATCCGGGGCGGGAAAACTGGCTGTTTCTGACTTTGGCTCCGGAGGCGTGCCGTGCTCATGCTCCATCCCGATGGCCCCTTCAGCTGCTCGAGCCACGTCGATTAGATGGTCGGCGACATCTGCATCATCGACGTCGTCATCGGTGATTGTAAAGACCAGATCAAACTGCGAAACCAACTCGGGAGTGAGGCCGATTTGCTGTCTAAGGGGTTGATACTGATCGAAGCCACCTGACGATGGTGTTCCGGCTGCTAATACAGCAGTGTTTGCACGCAACGATTGTGTCTGGGACGCCTTCGAGACTTGTACTTCTTGTGCGTCCATCGTCCGGCCCAGTGCCGCGAGTGCATCGTTGGACAACGCGCCTGCTTCATGCAGTCCCAATAGTCCGTGGTCAGCCATGACCATCGCCCCAGCTTTCAGCGTCCAAGGATCGTCGCCTGGAGCATCCGAGGAGGGTGTGGCTGCGGCAGTTAATCCTGCAGATGTCGTCTCCGTACCACTGATCGAAACTGCTCGTGGGGCTACACTGGCTCCTTGTTCTACGAGCCGGTCAACCGTCCCATTCGATGGGCCAAGGAGCAGCGTATGGATATTGCCTCGCGACTGTGCACCATCGGGGAATTCCTTGTCTATCCCTCCGAACAGTTGCAGCAGAATACCCAACTTGATCGTCTCGTTGTCGTGAACTGATGGTGCGATGCTGTCGATAAGTTGCTCGTATATATCAGGCTCTGCTGACTGTGAGACAATCTCCTCTCTCGTGTCATCACTGAACGTCACTTCAGCGTACGGATCTGTGTCTGCCTCCAGACTCAGGCCGTCAATATACAGATCGAACCGCGACGACTGTTGCCGGCCATCAGACTGTTGATCCAGTTTCAGAATACCATTAACTGTGACCTGCTCTCCAGCCGTTACCGTTCCTGCTATATCATCTTCAATGTACACATCCACGTACTGTGGGTCCTCACCTCCACGCAACCCTGCGTAGTTTTCCTGTATGCGTAGCTGCTGTCCATCGATGAACTGTGACTGATTCGTATTCAGTCGGAACGGCCCCTGTCGCTCACACCCCTGACACTCATGTGGCTCTTGGAATTCACTGTGTACCTGTGGAATCCGAGTTAGTGTCCCACACCGCTGACACTCAAATGCTGCTTCAATGACTATCGGACGGACATCGGTCGCTCCTCGAACAGTCCCCTGTATCGCGATGAGATTCCCGTGATGTTCGTGGCGTAAATCACGTATTGGCTCCGTATTGGGGAGATTACGAACCCGGACGTGGGCCTGCCCTAATGACACCTCGACCGGTAACTCGTACAGTCGAAGCGCCTCTTCGGCATATTCCTGTACCTGTTCGGGCTTAGTGCGATAATCATCTGCCAAGTCCGGATCAAATTGCTGGAGTTCTTTCCAGTCAACATACAGCGATTTCTGGTCATTGGGATACTGTTGTGCTAACTCGCCGATTTCATTCCGGTAGTACTCGCGGTAAAACTCTCGAAAACGATCAATAAGTTCTGTATTGCCCGCAGTGGCCATGTTTGATGCACAATAGGCTTACAAAAGAAGATTGGTAGTGGGGAGTGAAAGTAAAGCAAGTTAGGTAGAAGACTGTTCGAAAATAGACGATCCGGAAGCAGTGGAGAAATTGAAGCAGTAGCCGTTTCTGTTCCCGAATAGCGCAGTGAGTTTGTCGTATCAGTAGCTAGCCTTCTCACTCCACATCGCTCAGCGCACCTTCTTGAAGAAGGGCGTCCGCTTCCTCGGGGTTGTCCTCGGCAAAGTTCTGGAGTTCAGCTCTCGACGAGATACCATATTCCAGAACTAGATAGTCATGCGTGGCTGGACCAACGTAGAGTTGATCAGTCAAATCCGTTTCTTCAATCGGCGGAATTGCATGTTCAGCTAGCCACTCGTACGCCGTCTCGAGTGCGTTCTCGACATCGATTTCTTCGGCATTGAGAATTACTTCTCTCCCTTTCCGGTAGTATGGGTGTTTCTCGTCTTTTGGTGTGTTTACGACAATCGAGAACCGGTTGCCAGAGGATTTGATAGTCAGATTAAACCGTCCTTCAGTGACCCACTGTACTGCGGAGTCGCTGTCATCCACAGGTCGGAGTGACCATCCAGCAAATGAATCACGAAGCTCTACGTCAGCAAACGGGCCGTCGGTCTCCCGATACTCTGTTCCGGTGGTAAATCCGCCGACAAAATCCTTCGCGATTGCCGCAACGACATCCCGCTCGAGACCGGCATCTTTCGCAATATCGATGTGATCGGCCGACTCAGAGAGAAAATCGCCCGGTGTCCGGTAGCCGGCATCAGCGAGACTAACAATTACTGCACGTGTGACGGCTGGATGATTGTGTAGTTCGTCAGCTATTTCACCGGTTTTCATCTCGTTGAGATATTGGTGTGTAGTCTGGTCTGGAATACGAAACTCAGATTTCTTGAGCGGACCCGGTTGATTTCCTCCAGCTTCTGCAAGGGCATCGGTAACTGTATATCGAGTCTCAAGTAGCCGCTGATATTCTCGTTCCTGTTCATCCGTCGCTGTGGAGACGTAATCCATCACCTCCAGATCAACTGAAGGATCGAAAAACAACTCCCTGTCTGTCTCAGCCGCGAACTTGACCAATTCGTATGCTGTCGACATACCTGTACTTTCATACCAAATTGTATAAAAATCAAGGATAGCGTCTGCTGGTCCCCTCCCTAAAGTGACTGTATCCCAGACTATCGTGTCCAGTTGTGCAGGCTACTGGTGCTCAACATGCTACTCGATATTGGTTCGGCGGTTTCGGAGGCCGGTACGATCCTGCTGTACACCGATGAACCGCTAGATGAGTGCCTTTGCCGACCAGTGTCTCGACACAGGCGGTCCGGCACAACAAGATGTGCTTCGCTGACCCTGTGGCCGCTGAGGAGAAAGCGGCGCTGTTCGATTTCATATCCTCAGACTGGAAACGTGCCTACGACAAGGATGATCATCACGACTACTCGAAGAGGCCCCGGCCAAACTAATGTTGGATGTGTGGGACGACTAACCGCACAACGTGTGGGACATTTTAAATCACGAAACATCATATGAAGCATAATGCCGCCAATTCCAGAATCGATCCCGGAGAGAGACCAGGAGCTTATTCAGGACCTTCTGGACCAGAAACCGCCGGAATTTACTGATCTCACCCTCACGCAGCACGAGGCATTTGCTGACAGCGTGCTTGACGACGGGAACCACCTTTTGATTGCTGAGACGGGGAATGGAAAGACGTTCGTCGCTGAAGCCGTCACAAAAAAAGCCCTTCAGAATGGCGACAACGTGGCATATCTTGTCCCATCAGTATCACTGGTAACTGAAAAGTATCAGACTGTCTCTGCGTGGACACCAGAGGATGCAACAGTCAATAAGGGCCACGGCTATGCGCAGGCAAATATCGTTGTCGCAACGTTCGAGTCCTTCTACGAGGCTGTCGTCCGTGGGTACGCGAATCGATTTGATACAGTCATTCTCGATGACTTTCACGAAATTTATAGCAGCCATCGGGGTGCGAACATCGAGAAGGGGATCAGTGCCGCTCTTGAAAGTGGGATGGAGCTGCTTGGAATCTCAGCGACAGTCGGGAACCCGCATACAATCGCCCGGTGGCTGGATGCAGACCTCACGATCAGCAGTGAAAAACGAGCAGTCCCAATTGAGGAGACTCCCGTTGAGACAACTGAAGAAAAGTACGCACAACAATTAGCTCGACTCATTCGGTCTCACGAGGAGAAGGGCCCGTTCCTCATCTTCAACAACCAGCGTAGCTATACTGAATCCCGTGCCCGTGGATTATCGAAGCTCTATCAGTTTGAGACAGACCACAACGTGGACTTCGAAGCGGATATCAAGGAAGCGATCAGCACTGAACTGACGGACGAACACCGGACACTGATTAGTATGCTCACTGCCGGTGTCGGGTATCACCACGCTGGGTTAGAAGATGGAATCAAGGAACTCATCGAGCAGTACATCGATGAGGGCGTAATTCAGTGTGTATGCTGTACAACAACGCTCAGCTATGGGTTTGACTCCCCGGTACAGTCCGTTATCGTTGCCGATCTCAAGCACTGGACAGGTGAATTCATTGGCGTCTACGAGTACGTGCAGTGGGTAGGCCGAGCAGGGCGTGACGCGGATAAGTACGACCAAGCATATGCGTTCTGCTTGTTCGGTGATGAAAACGCATCTGATCAGTTTCAGTTCGATACACCAATTGAAGAAAAAGACCTAGAGGATGTCGAGACACACCTCTCTGGCCAGAGTACCCTCCGGTGGTTAGTACTGGAGCTCGTCGCCTATGGATGGGAATCTGATCAAGAAGTGATGGAATTCATCCGATCAACGCTTTATTGGTCGGAAACCGTCGAACAAATCCCGCAGCATCTTCGGACTGCGATGGATGTCGAACCTGGTAAGGAGATTACTGACGCTGTGAGCGAGACGCTTGCGTGGCTGACCCGCCAAGGACTAGTCAATCAAATAGTCTCACAACCGCAGGCAGAAAAGACGCGTTACGAGGCGACTGACCAGGGACGTGCGCTCGTCGAATACGAACACAGCAACTGGTTCGATAACACCATTGAGTCGGTACTCAGCCTGTCTGAATGGTTGTCCTCGCAAGAAGGTAAACTCACGCCAGAGGCACTCGTCCAGCGGCTTGCAGCTGAATACTACCACTGCGATGCAGGGTTATCGATGACCGGGGGAGGGACGCTTGGAAACTGGATGTCGGCACACGATCTTGCCGACTCAGAGGGAACGACGGCAGCCCTTGGCTGCTGGCTGTGGTGTGAAGGTATGTCTGTCGGGCAGATTGAAGATCGATTCGGTCTCGATATCAGCGGGTTCGCAGGTACGATGGGGAATCTCTCGACAGCAATCGAGAGTTTGAGCCATCTGTTCACCCCCATTGATATGCCAACCGAACCTGAGTGGTTGGGAACACTGGCCGCCCAAATAGAGGCCGGGGTTCCTGGCCCCGATATGTACCTTCTTGATGCAGCCGATCAATTTGGACGGTACCGCTACAATACGCTGAAAGATCAGATAGACACAACGGGTGGCTCGACGTCCGATTGGGATCCCGGTGTCGAAGCTTATCTGATTGAGCGGCTATCGGCTTTGCTTTCAGAGAACGGTGAATCGCTCTTTCTCGACACCGTCCGTGAGGCTGAGAGTATCGGCCAGGTAACGAGCGAGAATGTCTTAGATGCGGTCAGTGAGTGGGACCCCAGTAACGACAGCCGCGCAGCGGTCCCATTCAGTCAATCGATCCGGTCACGTGATTCGGATGTCGAACTTGTCCGGTATCATGGGGCGGACGAGTCTGGCGGTGAGACGAGTGGAGAGACAGAGCGGACCACACTCGGTGACTTCTCCTGATCTCCAGATTCGAACCGCTGTGAGCAGAGCAATCGAAGTCATGTTGCGCTACCGAATCAGTCAACATCCACTGTGAACTTGTCTGTGGCATAATCTGGATATTGCACAGTGGTACTGCTCGCTACGAACCCGCGAAAACCCAGCTCAGTCAGACACTCGGTAGCTACAGTAAAAAACGAATCTGAAACCGACAGTAAACCCACCCCACAAACACCACTCCGGCGACGATTACCTTTGCTCTGAGCAGCGACAACTATTCAATACTATCCCGAGACTGCGTGGAATTACCCGAAGTGTTGCGCCGGAACTGACCGATAACCGGTAGGTATCAGATACCGCCAGCGCTGAAGACGCCGTCCCAACAGTTATTACCCAATACATGAATTATGAATTGTATGTCGAAAGTCGCCGGGGACCCAGAACGAGCTATCAATGGGCTCCTATCGATTGCACAACTACTGGAAGAGCCACGCTTGGCCCGGCTCTACACGTTTGTTCTCCGTGAGGGCGACGTAACCATCGACGATATCGTCGCTGCGGTAGAGATTCCTCGAACGACAGCGTACTCGGATATGGGAACGCTCGTTGACCTCGGTGTCATGACCCGAGATGAAGACCAGAAGACGCACACGTATTCCGCTGTCCCGATCACGCTGACTGCAGATCTGGACGGTGACGAGTATACCGTCACCCCCACTCTCATCGAGGCGGTCGGTCGCTCACCACACGACCAGGACCTCGACCTCCTCCTAGAACGATACGGGCTCGGCAAACTCGCGGCTGCGCTCACGTATGCCATCCCCTATGCTAACGGTGAGATGTCTGAACGAGTCGCAGCTCGGGAGCTCGATCTGCAGCAGGCTTTCGCGATTGCGGTCCTGCATGCGCTCCGAGATGTGGTTCAGGACATGGAAACCGTTGATCCATACTTCGAAGATATCCGGAACGCTCGCGACCAACCACCGTCAGCAGAGGACTGACGGACACCTATGAGTACGCCATTCGACCCATTTCAGGAGTCCGTGGCGTGGGTCGCAGATACGGGATTCTTCATCGCCTGTGGGCGGCAGCAGAATAATAAATACGCTGCTCTCGAACGCTTCGCCGCTCAGAACGACCTCACGTTCGTGATTCCCCAGCGTGTCTATGCGGAACTCGGCGGAGCACCAGACCGCAGCACACCGGGACAGACGCCGATTAACAGTGCACTCGATGCTGGCTGGGTTCGAGTTGCTGCTGAACCCGACTACGCGAACAGCACAGTCTCTCGGGTAATGGATGACATCCGGTCATACATTGCTCGGTCATCAAATCGAGCAGAGGATCAGATTGAGAAGGCAGATACGGCCCTTGGCGCTGTTGCAGCGACTCTTCTTGAGAGCGACGACGCTCGATACGTCTGCGTTGTGACCACGGATACTGATGCTGGTGAAGGAACTGTCGCCGCACTTGCAGCCAACGGCTTCGAAGATCGAATCCAGTTCAGAGACGGATTCGAGTTGATCGACGAAATTACGTAACCGGGTTGTCGATGAGGTAGGCTCTGTCTTCGTACCTGTTTGCAATATTCCTAGGGGTACGCAGTAGTGTAGAATGTACGTGCCGGTGTCGGATTTATCGCCTTGTTGAACCCTCTCTCGGGGATAACTCCCGCACCCAACAACAAGTTAGACCTACAACGATTTTGACTGTTCCCACACCACTGCCCCCGAAGTAAACACCCTACGCAGGCTTGACCGGCGCAACATACTGACTCTTGACCTTGTCACCCTCGCGCCACTGCAAGTAGTAGTACTCGCGATCGTCGATCGTCTTCACTGTCAGCGTGCCCTTCGAGCGTGGTATCTCAGCCTGCTCGTAGGCGTCGGCTACCTTCTCGTCCCAGTCATCTTCGTCGTCGGCCCATTCCTCGGGCGTGTCCACGCTGTCCTGGTCATCGACTCCGCTGTCGCTCTCCAGCAGCACGGCCAGCTCGTCGACGGCGGCAACCGCGTCCTCGTGCGCATCACGACATTCCTGCTCCAGCGCCTCGACGTCGATTCGTTCCAGCGCCGACAGCGCTTGGTGAGCATAGTCTTCGTCGCTCATGCGCTAACCAACACGGCCGCGCACAATAGCGTTTGTGTTGGTTAGCCCGGTCACACCCTGTTGCGAGTGTTCCCAAACCCCACTGTTTCCGATGTATTACTAACTTTAGTTACTACCATTAGTTACACGCGTTAGTAACAGACGTTACTAACACACGCTAATTATTAGTAGTAGCAACATACAGTAATAACACATGTTGGCATATACGACGTACAGTGAGGCCGGCGGCGTCGGCAAGACAACGACAGCCGCGAACCTCGCGCACGCTCACGCTCAGAACGGTCTGAAAACGCTCGTCATCGACCTCGACCCGCAGGAGGCGTCCATCTCCTACATCTTCGGCGTCGACGACGACCGCGACGACGGCGCTGCGGATAATCTCGTTCGGCACATGGTCGGCCGCGGCAAAGGGTCGTTTGCGGACCTCATCCGCGAGGACACCGGCGTGGAGAACCTCGACGTAATCCCGGCCCACAACATGCTCTCGTCGCTGGATACGACGATGCGGCGGGCGAAAGAGACGGAAGAGCAGATGAATCCCGACGCAGAGTGGGTCGAAGAGGAGCAACTCTACCAGCTACTCGGCCGCAACGGCATCCACGAGCAGTACGACGCCATCATCTGTGACCCGCAGGCGTCCGAGGGGCAGGGTCTCTACAACGCGGTCATGGTCACGCAGACCGTGCTCATCCCGGTCGAACTGTCTGGCAAGGGCTCACTCAGTATCGACGGTCTGGAGCAGCTCGTCGACGGACTGGAGGACAACCTTGACATCGAGGTCGGCGTGCTCGGCATCGTTCCTGTCGCGTTCGGCGATACGACGGGCCAGCAGCAACATCTCGCAACGCTCGAAGAAGATATCGACTACGAGGTGCCGGCGGTATTCCGCAAGCGAGAGTCGCTGATGCAGGAGATGTGGGACGCACGGGCGACCGCCTACCAGGTGGTCGAAGAAGCCTACAAGGATGGCGAGAAGGGCGTCCGACGCGTTCCTGACCGCGAACACGCCACGCTCGAAAAGTACGACGACCTCGCGGCGGAAATCGAGGCGGTGTTCGATGCATGAAGTCCGGCGCTGGCTCCCCGTTCGACGACGACTTCGACCAGGAAGACGAGACTGCCGCCGAGCCTGACAGTGATACCACCCAGGCAGATACGGACCTGGAGACCAACACAAGTGCTGAACCAGCCGACATAACTGAGCAACTACCGTACAAGTATCGGCGCGACGGCGTGCAAGACGGTCGGAACCACGCGAATCTGTTCCTCCGCGACGAAGCCGAGGCCCACGTCGAAGACGTCGTCGACGCGATGGACGAGATCTTCGAGTCTGAGTCGGTCTACAAAATCGACGTACTCGAAGCGATTGTGCTGGCTGCCAACGACGATACCCGAACCGTCGAAGACGAGCTCCGGAAGATGGGCTACGGGATGAAGTAACTCTCGCAAGACTCGGCGATAGCAAACCGCTCGTTTTCTCGCGTCACCCCTTCTCTAGGGCCGATTCATGTCTGGATGGTTATAGCCGACAGTAGTTGAGACCAGTCGTCGCAATGCATATTGTATTCTGACGTAGTTCATAAATAGTATGAAGTCGTAGTCTATGAGAGAACGATGGCACGAATTACCGGTTCTTACCCAGATGACCTCGACCTCCTCATTGAGGGTGCTGTCGAGGCTGGTGTGTTTGGTGGCAAGAGCGATGCGTTGCGCGAGTTCGTGCGTGAATACTTTGAGGCCCACGAGAACGAACGGATTGCAGCTGCGGTCGCTCTCTACGAACGTGAGCGGATCACACTCGGTGATGCTGCAAGACTCGCTGCTGTCGACCGCTGGACGATGCGTGACATCCTCCGCGAGCACGGTGTTGAACTTCGCCTCGGACTCGTTGACGAAGACGACGCAGCCTACGAGGTAGAGGCAGCACGCGAACTCGAATTCGATGATGAGGACTCGTCTGATGAGGAGCCACGTGCTAAATGACAGGTAACGATCTCCCAGCGAACCCGAGCGTCTTGAACACGACTGTCCTCTCGAATTTTGCGCACATCGATCAGCTGTGGATAGTAGCTGACCTTTCTGGAATCTGTACGGTACCAGTCGTTCGTGAGGAGCTCGAACACGGCGTTGCTAACCACCCATATCTTCAGGAAGCACTCGATGCGCTTGACGACGAAATCCCAGTTGCGGCGATTTCGGATACTGTCGCAAACAGAGAAGCCGTTGTTGGGGAGCATCTCGATCCTGGGGAAGCACAGGCGTTCGCCCTTGCCGACGCACACGACGGTCGACTGCTGACAGACGACGGAGATGCTCGGTCGTTTGCGAAAGACCAGGGCGTGACCGTTGTGGGGTCGGTTGGCGTTCTGTTGGCTGCAATCGATGCTGGGAGGATCGACGAAGCCACTGCTGACGAGTGGCTGTCGAAGTGGATCGATGAGATCGGCTACTACGCCCCGTATCGAACGATTTCGGAGTATCGATGACAGGCTTGTTCGAAGTTCAAAACGCCTGATTAGAAATCATCGAAGATCTGCTTAACTCTGCCGAGAACCTCGTTCACGTCGATAACGTGCTGATGGACCGGGAGTTCGACAGCCAGCACATTCTAGAGATGCTTAGCCAGCGTGGACTGTCGTATGTCGTCCCGAAACGGATGCAGACCAGTGGGAAAGCCCAGGCAAAACGGTTGCTCCGACGTGACCAAAACCGGTACGAGACCGACCGCAAGCTCCATCTCGGGGAGAACGAGTGGCACGAGACAACGCTGATCTACCGACGGAAGGAAGACTCTGAACATGATTATAACCGGCAGTACTCGGTATTCATGTCGAACCGCGGCAGTGGATTCCTTACTGAGTACGGCTATCGCTGGGAGATCGAGAGTGGCTACAGGTCAATCAAGCGATTCATGGCCGCCACGACCTCGAAGGACTTTGGCCTCCGGTTCTTCTACTTCGCATTCGCGTGTCTCCTGTACTCGATTTGGCGTGCGGTGGATCTACTCGTACAGGTCGAATTGACCGGTGAATACGAACACTCACCAATTGTGACAGCCGACAACACGCTGACGCTGTTGAAGAAAGAAACCGGAATCGGATAGTGAGGTTCTCCACCCGTAATAGCGCGGTGTCTGAGTGGCAACGCTGTCGGAAGTCGTCTAAATTCGCGAACATGAGTGGCAGTGCAACAAGATCGGGCGTTTGGAGAGCTATCTAAGTCAATTCCCGTTCACTGAATCGGCTAAAACCATGCATCACAGTCCCGCTAAACCCCCTGTAGTCTCAACTTCCACCGGCTCATAGTAGTTGAGACTGGCTCTCTCAATGCATAGAGCTCAGGCCAGTTGCTCAATTTGCCGTCGAGCCGCCTGATACTCAGGACCCCCCCGCGCACGAACGCAGCAGTTACACTGAGGAGAAGTACGACTGACCGAAGCGAAGCAGGTCTCGGTCAAATTCGTCCGGGTCGTCGACTCGATAGTGAAAGAGCTGATTTCGCATATCCCCGATTTCAAGCACTAACTCGCGAATCACGTCCTGTTGATCATCGAAGAGTGATTCAAATTCTGCCCAGTGAAGCGAGATGAATTGGGCATAGTGTGCGTAACTGCAGTGCTCGATTGACGCTGGCGTCAGCAGTGGGTGTTCCTCGTCGAAGGTTTCGGCCAACTGCTCCGACAGCGAATCTCCGAACACTCGCGTGAAAATCTCGCGCAACTGCATTTCGATGGATTCGATTAACAGAAACGGCTCAAGCATCTGTTTCAGCTGCGTGAGGAGATCGTAGTCGGTCAGGATGCGCCACTCGTCATCACGATCCACTGCGATGTACGTGTACTCTGCAAGTGCATCGAATACGGCCAGAAGGTTCTCGTCCTCGCTGATGGTGTGTTGCATCTTCGACTGCTGCGCCGACCGAGATCTTATCGAGCGTTTTGTTTCCGACCTCCAGCTGATGGAATGCAAGGTGTGTCCGGACGACTGACCTGTAGGTGACAATCCCGACTAACTCGCCGCCGCGTTCGATACCGATCTGTGTGTAGCTGTGCTCAGACATCCGACGGAGTGCCGATCCGAGTTCGAGATCGTATTCGGCCGTTTGGAGTGTGTTCTCGATAGGTAAGTCAGCGATTGTGTACATGAACGATTGAATCGTAGGCGTGTAGATAACATGCGTTTCCGTCCGTATCTAGATGACTGTCATCTCCACACGATATCATGATCCTTCACGAGTGGGGTATTTTTACAGTTGTAGCCGGCCGATTGCTCCCCATGCTTATGAAATTGTGAACGCCATTATCAGATCTGTTTGAGAGAGTAATCCAGTGTTTTTGAGCTGTGCCATGTTTCGTTGGAAGCGTACCTGTCAAGCGCTTCTATATTGACGATTTTGTACAGGGCGTTCTTTGGAATATCCTCTGATGAGAGGTTAGGCCATCAAATGCGAGTTAATATAGGAGAATAGAGAGGTCCTTGCTCGTACTGCTGCGGCTTCACGGTTGGTTGTGAGACGAGTGTACATGGTCCCTTTGATTACCGACAAAATGTGTTCGGCCTCTTGCGCCGGGTCAACGTCCTGAAACACGTTTGTGCGTACACCACGGCGGACGGTCCTTTCGATGATTGCTGTGAGTCGGTTGTCGATTTCGGTGAACTGCTCGCGGAACGCCTCCTGATCCAGAGCTTGCGGAGAAATTGCGACTAGTACGGAGTGAAGCTGGCGTTTTTCCTTTTTTAGCTGGCTCGGTAGGAGTATCGTTATGATGTGGTCAAGATCGTCTTTTGGATTGTCGCCGATGGTGGTATTGATTGTCGATTCGAATCGGTCGATAGAAAACCTGAGAAACTCAATGAGTAGAGCGTCTTTTGAGTCGTAGTAGTGATAGATCGTCGATTTAGCCTTGTCGAGTTCGTCCGAGATGAGCGATATCGAGAGTTTAGCGTAGCCACTCTTAACCAGTGCTTGGTGCGTTGCATACATGATTTCTTTCTCAGTGGCACCCAGTGTGTCACTATCCTCAGTCATTTGAACAGTCTCCTCCCTCGTTGGTGGCTACGTTGCCACCGCAGCTCGGTCTCCTCGAACCGCACATCTTTCGGGCCAGAACTGGACCAGTCGATTTGGTCGTAACAGGCCACAAGTATGGGCAAAGGAGAATCCATCAGTTCGGACTCCATGTTGAGCGCGACGAAAGCAGTGAATCGAGCGTGTTCCGACTGTGGTCCCAGATGACAATCGATGTTGGGAGGACCAGTATGGACGCGATGAACGAATAAAGGACGCTGAGGGCAATCAGCAATCCAAACTGGCCCAAGATCGGAACAACCGCAAGCACGAGCACGCCGGTTCCGGACGTTGTGGTGACCATGCTGCCCGCCAGTGCGCCACCTGTTCCCCGGACGCTAATGTCGAGTGCTTCCAGCAAGCCAGTGTCTCCTCGGTACTCCTCGGAGAACCGATGCACGAGGTGTGCGGAGTAATCGATACCAAGCCCGATTCCGATCGATAATGTCGTTCCGGTGAGGACGTTGAAGGGAATATCCAGATACCGCATTGTCGTTGCCAAAGCGGCAATAGTGAGCAGTATCGGCACGAGATTCGCAACCCCCAATCCGGGACGACGTTCAAGTAGCCAGTAGGCGAAGAGAAGGAACGCTGCGGACGCGAGAATGGCGAGAGCCAGGCTGATGTACGCCGATTCTGCGATTACATCTGAGACGGCTTTTAATACCACAACACTACCGGTTGCAGTCGCCTCCATCCGGAACTCATCCGCAACAGCTCTCGTATCGTCCGTCACTTCCTGCTGACTCGCATCGGACTCAACGGAGTACACGATGCGCGTTCGCGTGTAGTCATCAGTCATGTACGACTCCGCGCGGTCGCCGTACGGCGAATCATACAGCGCGTTGTAGATGGTCGGGAGATTCTGGTCAGGCACGCCGTTACCGTTCTGGTCGTTCTGTGCGACGAGTTGACGGAACTCCGGCGAAGTACGCTCGTACCGATTAATCACGGTAAGGATGCTTGTCGTATCTGCACTCCCGCCAGCTGTAACAAAGGAGTCAGGCGGGTCCTGATTCGCCCGGCGGATCTCCTCTAGCGCTGTTCCGTCCTGTAACGACCCTTCAACGTATATCGTTACTGTGTCACTCTCGCCGCTCTCGAAGGTGTCTTCAAGATAATTAATCTGTTTCGTGACGGTGTACTCGCTCGGAGCCACAGCTTCCGGCAGAACCTCAACGTATCCGGGGTTCTCCTCCGGTGGGAGGAAGTCTTCAGTGGTGAACCGGGTATCAATCCCAGTTCCATACGCCCCCATAGCTGCCGTAGACACCAGTACGAGGGCAAAGAATATGTACGGGGCTCGGCGGGCGATTGTCACGCCGACGGTTAGCGACTTGCCGACTGCGGAGTCCTCAGAGCCGATTGGAGCGATACTGAATTCAGGAAGGTTGTATCGCACACGCTGCCGGTCCATGAAGTGCTTGAATGACGGCAGGAAAATACCGAAGATGAGGAACGTGAATATGATTCCGACGCTGGCCACGAACCCGAGGTCGCGGATCGGGCCGAGCTGGCTGGTCCCGTTTGCGGCGAATCCCAGCACTGTCGTTCCTGTCACAATAAAGAACGCTGGGAGCAACTGGTCAGTTGCGGTCCGCATCGCGGGTGTTGGTTCGATGTCCTCGATCCGTTCTTCACGGTATCGGTTCACAGCGTGAATGCCGAAGTCGATTCCGATGGCAAGAAGCAACGGCGGGACTGTGATCAACATCTGCGTGAATGGGATACCGGCCCATCCCATGAACCCGAATGTCCACACAATCGCCATCGCAAGGGAGACAAGGCCAATAAGCAGGTCAAACGGGTCCCGGTACGCGATAATGAGGAAGAACAGAATCAGAACCACGGCGGCCGGGACGACGAGCCCCAATGAGTCGGAGATGACACTGCTCAACTCCGCAGAGATGAGGCCACTTCCAAAGACAGAGATATCACCGTCAACCGAGCTGACAATGAACTCCGCTTCCTGTTGAATGGGCGTCAGTGGTGATGACCCCTCTGTCCCAGCACTGCTTGAGACACCTGAAACCTCGTGTGTGACAGTCGTCAGTGTTGCAGATGCCGACGGCTCCTCTCGGTTTAGATCGTTGCTGAGTAGCCCTGCGACTGCCGGCTGGCGCTCAAGTGTGGTTCGGGTGGCAGACTTAATCTCTGTCTGCGAGGCTGCTTCTACGGCATCGATCTGCTCTGGGAGTGTGTCTGCGTTCGGGTCCAGCGTCTGTGCGACTGCCTGTGCGACGCTTGTCGTCCCGACAACGTCCTGTGATTCACGCTCTGTAAGCCGGTTCTGTGCTTTCAGCATGTTGAGGATAGCTGGCTTCGACAGGACGTTCTGGTCCTTTTGAATAAGCGTTGTAGAGCCAGTCCCCTCACCGAACGGTTCGCGCTCGAAGTTATCGTTGACCTCGTCGAACGCTTCTTGCGCGGGAACGCCTTCAGTGAATTGTGATGTCCCCGAGTCGGTTGCGGTCATACCGAACCCCGCCGACAGAATGAGGGTTGCGATAATGAACACAGCGACGACTGTCTTGTCACGGTTGACAATCCAATCGTCCAGTATGTCGATGTATTTCTGATAATCTAGCATTGTGACATAGATGTTAGCCTCGGACGGTCACTGTCGCCTGTACCAGACGACGCCGCCAACGACTGCAAGGAGTCCAATGCCACCAATCAGCCACAGTGGCGTCCCCCCGCTTCCGGACTGGTTCGTGACGTCTATCGGGAGACTGTAGGTGTCAGAAACCCGTTTTTCTCCATCAGGCGTCTCATACTGGAAGTCCAAGTTGAGCGGATACGTCTTCTCCAGCGCATCGCTGCCCGCCGAAAGCTGGACGGAGACCGTTTCTGACTCTCCGGGTGCCAGTTCAGCGATGAACGTTTCATCGTCACTGCTGCTGAGGGGATCATTGACGAACGCCTTCCCCTCGATGCTTGTCAGCGTCTTGTCCTTTGTGTTGGTTATCGTAAACGTGATTGACCGGTCTTGGCCCACACCGAGCGTCGAATTCTGTATTTCGATGTCAAATTCGTCCTGGCTACCAGCCACCTCTGAGCGGACCTCAAGCGTGTCTGCTTCAACCCTGTCGCCGTTATCATCGCGGTAGCTCACGCCGAAGTCAAACTGCCGAGCACCTGCCTCTGCGCTGTTGGATACATCAACGCCAAAACTGAAGTTGGCTGCTTCGCCCGCATCGAGATCTCCAACAGCGTACTGTGACTCTTTTGGCGACAGTGTTGACTGCTGACTTTCCCATGCGATGACGACGTTCTCAACGTCACGCGTACCAGTGTTTGTGATGGTTGCACTCAGTGATCCGTCTTCACCGGCCTGCAGCGACGTTTCGATGTTGGACACGCCGAAGTTCTGCTCCGGCGCAGGACTGAGGCTTAACTGCACATCATCGTATGTGCTGGTATCGCCTTCCTGGTCGTCATACTGCACGTTGGCCGATAGCGCGTAGCTTCGGTCCTCGGCATCGGTGCTCGCCGTTGTGTCGACGCGGACAGTCCGGACTTCTCCCGGTTCCCATGCCCCCACGTAGGCGGTTGTGGACGAACTCTTTCCAAACGTTATATCGGCGTTCTGTGAGACAAACGTGACAGATGCGTCGTTAACAGTCAACGGGCCCGTGTTGCGGAGTTGCACCTCATACGTGCCTGTGTTACTGACCGCGACAGAACTACTTGAATTGACAACCGAGAACCGCTGTTCTGGGTCAGGTGCGACTGCGACGGACTGTGCTACAGATTGTGTGCGGAGGCCCTCTTCGTTATCGAATGCGACCGAGAGCTCAAATCCGTACGGCTCCGGCTCCGCAGCTTCAGCAGAACTCACGCGATAGTTGAACGTCCGGACTTCTCCCGGTTCCCACGTATCAACGAATCGCGAAGTGGCAGCGCCGCCGCTCACTGTGAGGTCCTGATTCTGTGATTCCAGCGTTACCGCGGCGTTCCGTGCGGCGCTATCTCCAGTGTTTTCGACCCTAACCGCCACTGTGCCTGTGGAGGCGACGCGTGCATTCGAATCAATGTCGGTCACATTAAACGTGGCATCATCGGTGACATCAATTTCGATGTCGACCGTTCGGGTCTCTCTGTCTTCGTCTCGTGCCCCTGTTCCCTCAGAAATGTAGCTTGTATGCTTGTAATTGAGTTTCAGTTGTGCCTCATACGTTCCAGAACTGGCGTCTTCATCCACGCTGATAGTAAACGGCACTGTCACTTTCGGTCCGGCCTGTAGCGTGCCGAGGCTTCGTTTCGAGTTCTTGACCGAGATAGGTGCGTCACCAGATCCGAGTGATACAGTAAGCCCCTTTGCCGTTGTTACCTCGTTGTTCAAAGCTGGGTTTCGAGTGGAGCCGCTGTCAAGCTCCCCGCTGTTGACCAGTGAAATTTCTATGGTCTTTTGTTCGCCCGGGGCAACAGTATCATCTTCAAGCGTTGCCACGATATCGGGGCTTCCAACGACCGCAGCGGTTGCCGTTCCGCTGGTAACGATAATCCCGACTACAGCCAGAAGTAGCAGTTTATACTTTGTAGAGGCCATGTTACTTGAGGTTTCGTTCAAACCGCGTCTCGTTTCTAGCGACACTCCGTCTCGGAATTCTTCGTTTGTGAGTAGCCATTTCCTGATGTTGACTAAACGTTCAATCACATATAGTGCTTTCGTGTCTTTCGGGGAGACGAAAACAGGTACCCAGTCAAAGCCACACTAGCTCACTATCTACCGCCTTTAACACAGTTTCTACAGGTATAATGGGACATTAGACGGTTTGAGGCAGCAGAGAGGTGTCTCTATGAATAGAGCGAACCAGAGTACAGTCCAATGTACTCCGCTGATACAGCGGACGACAATACGCTTAAGTTTATTGAATGTATATTCAAATTTATAGTTATGTGCAACTGTACCCGCTATCCAGTTCAATGATAAAAAATACAACCCAGATTGGTCTTGTGCTCTACAGAGAGAGTAGTGAAACCGTGAGCCATTTGAACCGTACCAGACAAACAGGAAACGGTCGACCTAAAGATGACTAACGAGATATCCTTTTTCCAGAACCCAGATGGAACCCGCGAGGAGATTCTTGAAGCTACATTCTATGCATTACGTCAATACGGGTACGCGGATCTGACTATTTCAAAGATAGGTGACGAATTCGGGAAGAGTCAGTCGCTCATATATCACCATTACGATAATAAGGACGAGCTGTTGGTAGATCTTCTGGATTATATGCTGGAGCAGGTCGAAAATCAGGTCCCACTTCCCAACCAGTCCCCTGAAGAGTATATTGAGATAATCGTCGATGAAATATTTGGCACCAGCAGCAACAGTGATATCGAGTTTTCGCAGGCCGTAATTGAACTGCGAGCGCAAGCAGCACATGACGACGATTACAGCCGTCTCTTTCGAAGGATTGATGATTTCATTCGAAAACAAATCGCGCGTGTCATCCAAGCCGGTGTTGATACAGGCGCATTTGACGTCGAAGACCCATCACAGACAGCCGCGCTATTCCATACAGTTTTAGTCGGGATCCAGGCGGAACGGATTACCAGTGATGAGGAAACTATCGACGATGTAAGAGACGAGTTTCAGCGGTATGTCGAGGACTGTCTGCTCTCCGCGTAGCCTTTCACAGTTGCGTTTCGCTACGCGATTACTGCCACCGTCAACCGTCATGCCGCCACCGGGCATTGACTGGTAGTTCTCTTCGGGTTCTATTACCAGTCAGACGAATTTTTGGGCGTGTCGTTGGCAGCATCTCTTAGTGGTTGCGAGCTGTGATTCTCAACGCAGTGTCTTTCGACGAATCGCCCAGCAGTCATACGCTGAATGGCCAGCGTATGATTCGACGCCACTCTATGACCGGAGTTCTCTCGCCGGCCTCGAAGAAGACATTTGGACCGTTGCGTCCACATGGTTCGACCACGAGGCTCACGACTCCGTTGACGAGTTCGTGTCTCACTACCCAGTAGCGTATGTCGAGTTTGAGCCACATGACCGGTATTCTGGAGCTACTCAGTACGAGATGGCCCAACTGTTCCGACTGTTTCTACTCAAAGAACTTCACGGCTGGACCCACGAAACGGCACTCCTCACGTATCTCCCTCACCATCCTGACCTCCGTGAACAACTGGGCATGGAAACAGTCCCAGACCAGTCGACGCTGTGGCGCAGCTGGGATAATCGGTTCACTGCAGAGCTTCACGAGACAATTGAGGCAGCTGCGCGGACGATTCTGATCAAAGCTCAAGACGCGGACGTTGCTGTTCCACGCGAGCCAGAACGAAACTTTCCATCACGGGATAACGTAGCGGATAAATCATACCCAGACGATCAAGCTATCCTCAATGAAGCCGGATCGATCACGGACCATATCAGTCACGTCGTTTTCCCGGCATTCTCACTGAATCGCGACAATGGCTGTGAAATCCACGAGAACGCTTACTGGGACTTACAAACGTATCTCGGACTTCGTGAGGGGCTGGCTGCTAACGAAGGTGCCCGCAGTTTCGTCTATGAGTCGAGACGGGATCGGACACCGTTGGGCCACGCCCATCGCGAGCACATCCGCGACTTATCGATTGAACAGATTCGGGAGATGTATCGGCAGGCTGTGACTCGACTGTTGGGGGAAGCAGCGGAGACGGAGGAGTTCTTCCGAGCAGGGATTGTTGCTATCGATATTACTGAAGCAGACCCATTCACAGGCGACAGAACCGGACACGAAGATGAGATTATTGGGACAAAAGAAAAGACCGATGAGTACGCGTATCAGTGGGCGACGGTCCAGTTAGTCGGCAATGCCGTCCCAATTGTGTTAGATGCACGCCCGGTTCGGAAAGGCGAGACTCGCAAGGAGATTGTCGAGGATCTACTCGACTCTGCCGAGGATCTCGTTCACGTCGATAACGTATTGATGGACCGGGAGTTCGACAGTCAGCATATTCTAGAGATGCTCAGCCAACGTGGACTGTCGTATGTAGTCCCGAAGCGGATGCAAACCAGCGAGAAAGCGCAGGCCAAACGGTTGCTCCAGCGGGGTCAAGACCGATACGAAACCGACCGCAAACTCCATCTCGGGAAGAACGAGTGGCACGAGACGATGCTGATCTACCGCCGGAAGGAGGACTCCGAATATGATGATCACCGGCAATACTCGGTGTTCATGTCCAATCGCGGTAGTAGCTTCCTCACTGAATACGGCTATCGCTGGGAGATCGAGAGTGGCTACAGGTCGATTAAGCGATTCATGGCCGCAACGACATCGAAGGATTTCGGGTTACGGTTCTTTTATTTCGCGTTCGCGTGTCTCCTGTACTCGATTTGGCGAGCGGTGGACCTGCTGGTACAAGTTGAGTTGACCGACGACTACGAGCATTCGCCAATTGTGACGGCCGATAACACGCTGACGCTGTTGAAGAAGGAAACCGGAATCGGATAGAGAGAGGTTTTACCCGTGTTAGCGTAGCGTCTGAGTGGCAATGCTGTCGGAAGTCGCCGAAATTCGCGCATGCCGTTGGAAGTTCAATAGGAATAGCCGTTTGGAGAGCAATCTGAGCCAATTCCCGATCACTGAAACGGCCGAAACCACGCATCATAGGCCCGCTAAACCCGCTGTAGTCTCAACTTCACCACTAGCCGATATTGGGTATAGCGATATGAACTTTATCAATTCGGGAATTGCCTGACTCCGCACGTTACAGGCACTGAAACGCCATAATTCGACTTTCAGCAGTAGGTTTGTATTATTGCAGTAAGCACCACCAGTTTTACCCGGACCGCCGCTGTACGGGAAGCATGGATCGTCTTCCGCCTGCATACGACGCTACTCCCGGGGATGACGCCCTCGAAGCAGCCATCGAGAAACGACTGGTCGATATCGACTCCGGGCGCTACCGAACGAACGTCGCGAGCGTCCTCCGCAAGTTCGCCACATGGGCTCGCGACCGCCACGGCGTCGCCAGCCCCGACGACATCGACGAGAATGTCTGCCGACAGTACGCTCGCGACCTCGCGCGAGCTGAAGATCGGGACGACATCTCCCCCGAAACGGCACGCCGGTACTTCGCGTACGTCCGCTCCTTTCTCACGTGGGCCGTCTACGAGGGCCTGGTTCCAACAAACCCGGCCAAAACCAACCACGCTGAGGGACCACTGCCGACAGACGAAACCGAGAGTGACCAGCAGTACTGGACCACACGGGACCGCGACGCTATTTGTGCGACAGCCACCGCTCGCGTCGACGAAGCCAGCGAAAGCGACGGTATCAACCGCAGGGCGGCTTACCGTGACCAAGCACTCGTCTTCCTACTTGCCTACTCAGGTGCGCGTAGCGCCGAACTCGTCGCCGTCTCTGATGACGAAGCACGGAACGGGCTCCAGTGGCGACACGTCAACCTTGAGGACGGCACCATGCAGGTGTTCGGCAAGAACCGCACCCGGGAGGCCGCGCCGATCCTCGACGAGGCAATCGACCCGCTCCGACGCTGGAAGCAACTCCGTGACCCTGCCGAAGACGAAGCCGTGTTTCCCCGACTGGACAATGCGGCGAAAGCAATAGAGCCGACGCCCTCGATCACTACACAGTCTGCTCGAAACATCCTGGCCGACCTGTGTGAGTGTGCAGACTACGAGTTTGAAGAGCCGCTAAAACCTCACGGTGCCCGCCGTGGGCTCGGGCGGGAGATCTATCGTGAGAACCCACAGCTGGCACAGGATGTACTCCGCCACAAATCCATCGAGACCACGCATGAAGGCTACGCTCAGGAGGCTGCAAAGCGGACACGTGACGAAGCGAACGATATCATCTCTGGTGGGTAGACTAACCAACGAAAACGCGTAAAACTCTTTTTGTTGGTTAGCTCTTCCGAGACAGTCCCTGCGGAGAAGTCCCCAGGCTCCCTCTGGGATTACTCTGGTGGAACGATGTCTTCACACGTTGGACACTCGGCCCACATACCCTCCGTGTCGTCAGTTTTCTCGTATTCAACCAGCAGCCATGCAGTCGTGATACGCTCGTCGCAGTTTGGGCAGCGACCGAGACTGTGCGTGTCGTCGGACATGGAAAGGGTATGGAAGGAGCGCGTGACAGTGTTCCTTCCACGCAAAAATTCGATCGGTATCGAGTATAAGCGTCTGCTATGGTTCAGAGTGAATACATTTAGTACTGTTATCGCTAAGCTCTCGACACCTGCCCTTTGGTCCTCATCTTGGAGTGAACGTGAGCGATGTTCCAGAAGTTAGATTGTTGATACGGAACTTACGATTCGCTTCTGCCCCGAAAGCACAGCCTGTAGAGCATTCGATACCGACATCTCTGGTGAGGAAACGACCTGTGGTGTCGCTGCTCGTTCCGCCGCCGTGTCCGCTATCTTGTATTCTCAGACCGTCATTTGTGGTTTTTTGCGATGGCTGGACCGGTGTTGCAGACGAATTCGATACGGCCCCTGCATCTTGCATCGCATCAGAGCTACTGGGGAACGGACTATCTTCAGGAGGGTTGACCTGTATGAGCTGGTCGAAAAATGTTCCGACCTCGATAGTGTAACTATTGGGGGGTGTAATCTCTAATATCCAGTCATAGCGGCCAGGCTCCACATTCGAGTCAGCGAAATTAAATTCAAACACACCTTCGTCAGGTCGTACCTCCGGGGTGACCTCGGATTCGCCACTTGGATACGACAGTCTGAGTGTTCGTTCCCACTCAGCCGAAATTGATGGATGATGGGTGATGAATGCCGCCTCTGTGGACTGTGCAAAGACGTACTGATAGCCATAAATGAGAAGTTTCTCACCACTTGAAGCGATAACTGACCCGTCCTCTAGAACCTCAAACGAGTACCTTGCACAGGTCTGACGAGACATGATGGAAGTATCACCTTCCCACGTGCCGTTGATTTCTACTCGATTCCCGTTCGCTCTGGCGTACAGGGTTTCCGTATCACGAAGATCTCCATCGTCGAAATGGTCTAAATAGAACCTGTTTATTTCATGGGAACCGCTGCTTGCGGCTGAAGTGCCGGCTGCGTTTTCATCAACAGGTTGCGCTTCTGTGGTGGTGTCGGTACTTGGGTTCGGCGTCACCGTTTCTTCTCCACCGGAGTCGCCCTGCAACCGGAGACAGCCTGCGGTGTGTCCGATACCGACAGCCCCACCGATTTTAAGCAAGTCACGGCGAGATAGACCTGTCATATACTACGTGAAAATTACTAATAGTTATTAAGTATTTGGTTATATTATAAGGACGAAATGTAGATTAGCGTTGCTATAGTACTAAAAATGGGAATTACATATAGGATAAATCTAATAACGAACTGTATGGGCGAACACAGTGGATCCAGACGAAAATTCCTTACTGGCGTGGTGGGGTCGGGTATAATCGGATTGAGCGGGTGTTTACGAATGATTGGCGGTGGTGGGTCGAATGAGCTACAAGATGCGTCGTTTCGATTCGAACGCACTGGTGAGCGATTGAATATTGTCTATGAAGGTGGCGGGTCACTGGTGGCACGACAACTTCAGGTTCGTAGTAGTAGCGGCACTGTTTCGACATGGAACCAGCTCGGCTCGACGCAGGCCCAGGCAGACACGACACTATCCTCGGGGGCCGAAGCAACGGTCGGTCCAGCAATAGTCAATTGGGGCCAAGCTATCCGCCCGGGCACGACGGTTAGATTAGTCTACATGATCGACGGCGAATCACCGTCGACTCTCGCAACATTTGAACAAGAACGTGAGGCGTCACAGACGCCTACTCCTGACCAAACCCAATCAGACGCGATTAACACTCCAAGAGGCACACTGATCGCCGGTGACGACTTCGAGAGTGATCATCAAATGAACCCATATCGCATGGACACAGTTGACTCTCGATCGTACGACTGGGGAACGGTACAAATTGATGCACCCGACGGGGGAGAGTACTGCGGTCGCATAATGGAGAACGACTCGGGTCAAGGGACCCGTGTCACCGCGATTTCGAATAAGACGACAACTTGGGACAGGTCATACACATTCGAATTTCTCCTCCGTTGTTCCGAGTACTCCGTTGACGGACCTTGGAATAAGAACGACATCATGTGGCGAGGCCATCGAGAGGGGATGACCGACCGAATGTTGGGTCTCCGAGTGTTTGATACCGATGGAGCCGGCGTTGACGAACCGTTCAAATGGATCGGTGGTGGCGTAGCCGATTCATCAGATGGACATAGCATGGATTGGCAGCCGTCGGTGTGGTACAAAATCGAAGGCTATGTCGACGAAGAGACCGGAGAGGCAGAGGCGATGATCTGGCCCACAACTGATTCCCGACCCGAAGAGTACCAGATTTCTGCGACTGTCGAGACAGGAGTCAGCGATCCGCTCCCATACGCCGTCCGCGTTGCAGGACGGCGCGGATACAAGATCACCATGGACTTAGCACATCTCTATTGGAACGCCGTTGAAAACGACCGCTGAAGAATGTAATCGGTGTTGCGTTTTCGATATTGTATTGGCATTACTGGTTGCGCTGATTACAACGTTCCGTTTTGACGGTCGGATAATGTTACTCGCAATTTTTGATTGGTTAGCACTACTCCACTGAGGCGGCTCGGAGCTCAAGTGTTCTGTATCCCGAGTTGATGACGACTCCAGAGTTCGTCGCAGCGATGAACGTGAGATCGGCCGACATTGAAAACGCTGTTTCGCCTGATGTCGGAACAAGGCCGTACAGTTCCTCAACAGCAGTACCGTACCACAGGAGGCCGCCTTGGTACACCAGCAGCTCCGGGGTAAAGCCACTGTCATTCTCCAAGGTACGCGACCAGCGCTGTTGCCCATCTCTGACACTAGCACAGAGGAGGCCATCCGTTGTCGGGACGATAACGTTCTCTCCCACGATCACTGGTCGTCCGGCGACCTCACTTCCGACACTCCACTCGTACTCTAACGTCCCGGGATCGAGTCTGCGTAGCTCTCGATCCACATCGGCGACCAGATCGCCCTGGTAAGTCACTGGGTATCCGACGTTCAACGGTGCGCGGTACTGGATCGTTCCATCTGCCACCGCAAAGCCGGCGAAAAAGTTCGCAAAGCCGATATGGAGTGTGTCATTTAATCGGCATACTCCACTTGGGTACGCGCTGTTTCCGACCGTATTCCTCCATTTTTCATTGAGACTAGTTCGATCTAATACAATGATACGGTTCGCGTATCCTTCATACTCGGTTGACTCTTCGACTGTGCTGCAGACGAGCAGGTCTCCGACCGTGGTGAGTCTCGATATGTTTCCCTGAATCTCGGTCTCTGCCTGTCGCTCTCCATTCTCCGCGTCGAACCGGTAAATCGTCGAGACGGTGTCGTCGGCTGCCTGGCTGCCGACGTAGCAGTCCGAATCGGTCAATTCGACGACCGAACTGTTGACCGGCGCTGCAAGCGTAGCTAGCGGGGTCGACGAGCCAAAGTCGCGGAGTTGAACCTCGTCGAGCGTGGCGACCAGATACGATGTTCCAGCAGATGAGAGTGCGCTGATATCCATCGAGAGTGTTTGTACTGTCTCAACCGATGCGGCTGTCGACGCATACTCCGACGGTGTGCTGGTCGCTCTTTGTGTGCCTTGAGAACCGGCCGTCGCGGCTGACCCTGCCTGTGTCGCTGTTTCCGACTCATCAGCGTCTTGGAAACTCAGGCAACCACCGGTTCCGGACGCTGCCAGTACTGTGAGTAACTCCCGTCGTTTCATGTGTTTGTCTCCAGCGAGAACGCCACCATCTGGTTTTCCATCACGACTGCCAACGTGTTTCCTAACGCGAGGGCGTCGTGTGTTGACGCAGCGAAGCGAGTTCGGACCTGCTGTTCTCCTGTTTCAATGTCGAACCCGTACAACTCTCGATTGCGCTCTTCGTCGGGCAATTCGGTCGGCGTAACCCATACGTGGTCGCCGACGATAGCTGGTGATGATTTCATTGGTCGGTCGGTGGTCGTCTGCCACACCGTCTCACCTGTATCAAGGTCGACTGCGTGTACCTGTGAGTAGGACGCAAAATACGCACGATTGCGATGGAAGGTCGGTGCCGCAGTGTAGACATACATGGAGTCGGTCTGTTCCTCGAGTAGATGCCGCCAGGCAACCGAACCGTCGGAGTCGATTTTCACTAGCTCCACGCCACCCCCACCAGCAACTGGCGCGTACAGACTTCCGTCGTACTGCCGGAGCGGCGCGGTCACGTAGCCGTCAACGGTCCAAGTGACAGTTCCCGTGGCCGGATTCCGAGCTTCGATTCGATTTTGATCCCTAGTACCGAATCCGACGATAGCCTGTCCATTAAACGCAATACCGCCCGTGTACGATCTGTCCGTTTCAGAAACCGACCAAACCTGACTGAAATCACGTTTCGATAATCCGACGACTTTGTTTGTTGTGCCATCATTTGAGTTGTGGTCGGTTCCAACCACGACATAATCGTCCGTAACGGCAGGTGGCCCGCCAGCAGGACCGATATCCGCTGTCCCGGCGATTTCTCCGGTTTCAGTGCTCGCTTTGTACAGCCCAGGCTCTAAAAACGATGTATAGTAGAGTGTATCGCTGTCAACTGTTCCGAGCAGTGAGATGCGGTCTTGCTTCGTCTGCCAGCGCTCTGCACCATTGGTCACAGAAAGCGCCCGCACACCCTCACGGGATCCGGAATAGACCACGTTGTCGTCTACGACAGCGCTTCCTATCGGATTGAAAAATGCGTTCCATTCGCGGGCCAGTGACACTGGTGGTTCCGGTGTACTTGTCACCGAAGGTGATGTCGTCACTTCGGTTGTCGAACTTTCTGTGGTCGACTGCGCCTCGGTTGGAGTCGCTGTCGATGGTGTCTCAGTCCCCGTTCTCAGACACCCAGTGAGGAGTCCGCTACCAAGCGTCGCCAGTAGCGTCCGTCGACTATATTTTGTCAGACTTGACTCGGTCATGAGCGACACCAGAACAACTGAGAGGCATTGCCTCGGTGTGACTCAGAGATAGTCAACCGGGGCAGCCGTTTTGAAGCCTGTTGCCAATGTGTAGTTCTCGATGAAAACGGCTCAAAATCCAATTTTGTTCTCAAGCGAGCCAGAGGTGGTATGGTGGCTTGTATCAACGGTTCGAAGACGCTGCTAATGACAACGAAGAGCAGTAATCGGGGCCGATAGCGCAGCATAATCATGCCAAGAATATCTATAATAAAATGGTTTTCAAACGGGCAACATACCTGATATATATTGCTATTACAACGTGTATGAGCTATCAGACGTCAGCCATTCCGACATCAACAGTAACCCACTCAAACATTCACGGTTCTCAGAGAATTGGACCAGGGCGAACGAACAGGAACACGACGGCGTTCAGTGCTAATCCGAACAGCATGGTGACGCTTCCGGCTGTCAGCATAAGCGCCCCTTCCCGGGTGCTGTACTGTCGCCGAACCACGTAGCCACAGACGAGGGCGATTGGGCCGAGTACGTACGGGGCAATGACAACAGCGAGTGTGGAACTGCAGACACCAGAAAAGAAGAGCAAGCCGTGACGAGTGTTCGCCTTCCCGTGCCGACGCCGGAACTGCGACAGGGCGTATGTTGCTCCGACGAGTAGATTGAGTCCTGGAACGAGGACACCGACGATGACCAGCCACGAGAATGTCCCAGATCGGAGACTGTCAAGAAGTACAACGGGCACCAGAACAACTGAAGCCCCCCAACAGGCGAAAAATAGCTCTCGGGGAGACCCGAGGGTGAGCAAGTACCCGAGCACGAGTCCGGCAGTCCAGAGTGACACAGCCACAGTAATGATCAGGGGTAATCTCCCAGCCCGGCGAGTCATATTCAACCAATACAATTGTCGATACTAAAAACAGACTATTCAGAAGTACTATGAAAGCAAAAAATAAGTATCCTTGATAAAATAGGGAGGGTATATGCCTGTGAGAGGTGTGGGGGCAATACTACGTGGTGGATTCGATGCCATCTTCCGCCCACACAAATTTGTGGAATTTCAAACAGATTCGTATGGGGCTTCCCGGCTTGGTGTGATCCGACAATTGGGTTCACTCTTGGGAGTCTACTTTGTGAACCTTGCCGCATACGCGGTCCCGCTTACCCTCGCCGGCATTGGTGTTCAGTCTTCACAGTCTGCTCCGGAGGACTTCGCTAGAATCGCTGGTTCATATGGTATTGATCCGGTGGCCAGTTGGCAGTTGCTCACGGCATTCGTTCAGAACTCCCTGTTTATTTCGATAGCAACTGCAATCACACTGGTGACGTTCCATGTGGGCGTCCTCATCGTTCGAGATTCGCAGGGGATCGTCCAGAGTATGCACACTGTCGTGTACACGACAAGTGCGTATCTCGTCGCGACGTTCTCCGCGGTCTGGTATCTGACTAATCAAGCAGGCGTCAGTGGTGCACGCCAGCTCATCAGGAACCTCCAGGCCGCGTTCGTTTACGCTATCATTGATGCGCTTGGAGCGGGCGTCGAGCTTCCCGGCGGTCGACCAGATTCTCTCGGTGTCACCACTATTTCAGCCGAAGGACAGTGGATACTGGCGATACTCACACTGACGCTACTGTATTATCTCTTCTCGCTGTACCTCGGTGCTCGAATAAATCACCGGGCAACGCGGAGTAACGCGGCGATTGCTGTCGTCGCCGTCGCCCTCTCACCGGTTGTGTACGTTACCGGGTCCATCGTCGCATACATCATCGCCTAACATGTCACAACAAGACCAACAGACTTCGAATGGATCGAGTCAGTCGACCACCGCAGACCAGCCGAATGACCACAACGAAGTCATTCTCGAAACCAATCCGACGACCAAGCCAACGTTGATTCGACTGGCTGTCGTCTTATTCCTCAGTCTGGGTGTGGTTGGATACCTCCAACTTAATCCTGAAGCGCTGGGGTCACCCGACATCACAAATACGGCTGCACTCGTTGTTTTGCTGCTCGGACTCGTCTTGACCGTCCGGTTTCTGGTCCGAACTATTATTCTCGTCCGGACAACCTATGTCGTGACGAGCAGCCGTGTTGAACAGGAGTACGAACTCCTATTCCGTACCCATTCGAAGGGCATTCGATTCGATAAAATTCGCAGTCATGAACTCAACCAGAATCGTATTCAGTCGATTTTGGGGTACGGAACAATCTCGATGAACCGTGGGCTGGGTCCGCTTCGACTAGAGAACGTTGACGAGCCTGAGGCTGTCTACGATACCATTCGAACGTGTGCCAAGCGCGTCGCCTGATCTTGCGAGTATATCGACGTGTGATATCTGGATAACTCGGCGCTGAGATTAATTGACGCCCGTACGATTATTCTCTCCAAAATGGATGTCGTCCTATATCTCTGTGATGATGTATCCAACTGCTTCTTCTGGGCATTTAGTGAAACACTTCTGTCGTACTGAGAAGATTATAATAACCAGGCCCTGAGACCCAATATTCGTTAGTGAGAGGCTGCTTGTTGTCGATTACGTAGCCTAATTACAACATCTAATAATCGATATAAAACTATATGTCATCTGGACATTCACGATAATACATGGTTTATAAGGGCTGGATGCGGCGGCGTGTACTTACGTCCGCTGCAGGGCTCGGCACAGCTGGATTGAGCGGTTGTCTCCGGATGATCGGTGGTAGTGAGAACTCTGGTGGATTAGAGGCTGCAAACTTTCGGTTCGAGCGATCCGATGAACGACTGCGAATTATATACGAAGGTGGGGGATCACTGGTAGCGCAGCAACTTGAGATTCGTAGCAACGCTGGAACTGTGGCCTCTTGGAACCAACTTGGTTCAACACAGGCACAAGCGGACACAGCCCTGTCCTCAAGCGCAACGGCGACTATTGGCCCAGCAGTTGTCAACTGGGAGCAACCAGTGGCCGCTGGTACGGCAATCAGGGTAGTCTACATGATTGACGGGGAATCACCAACAACGCTTGCGACATTTGAAACAGAAAATCAAGCGCGCCAATCGCAGCCGAGGCAGCAGTCTGGTACAGAAACCGAGACGGACGCAACGAGGCAACCTGCGACAGAGACCGTTGCAGAGGAAGCGCTGGTGAGTCGATGGCCGTTCCAGTCCGGATTTAGTGATGTTGCCGGTGACAACGATATCTCGATTGAGCGAGGCAATCCTGAACTCGGAACGTATCAGGAACGAGAGTCGGTTTCGTTGGATGGTTCTGTTGGTATGATGATCGCTCGCGGCGCAAACGAGGAGTTGAGCATCATGGCTTCTAACAGCGGACCAGCAAGTATCGGCGGCTGGGTGTATTTTGACCAGCCTTCCGGGATGCGGCATCAAAATAACGACCAGCCGATACATCACATCTTCAGGAATGACGCAGAGTATGTGGTTCAGGGTGTCCCCGTAGACGATCAAGTGCGACTACGACTGAGTATCAGATCACAGAGAGGTGGTGTTAGCTACTCAACTGAAGATCAGACCACTGGCGAGATGACTATCCCGATAAATGAATGGCATCATTTTATGTATGTCGTTGATCCGCAGTCGTCAGTGAGATTCTTCCTCGATGGAGAGCAGCGCTTCGTTGACGAAACCATGCCCGGGTACAGTCCCAACGTCTCAGACTACTGGTCGCATGAGACTGTCGGGAGCTGGTATGGTACCAGAAATCCGGACTGGTATAATCTGATGGTCGGAAAGTTAGCCGATCTTCGTATTTACCAGACTGGACTCACTGGTGACGAAATTGAGCAAATAGTAACCAATACTCGCTAAAGGCTGCTGTCTTTAGTAAGGGACAGTCTCTCCCGGGTTAGTCACAATTAGTTGTCTAAACAATCAGCACACCGGCCAGCGCCTATGAACGATGGGTCCCCACACTCTATGCACGCATCAACTGCGGTGTGGTTCTCTGCACCCGACTCAAGGTACTGTTTGACCGTTTCCCGCACCCGCTGAATCATATTCGCCCGTATCGAGGACGGGATGATTGCGGAACGATGGGCGAGTTACGATGCACTCGGCATGATGAGACAACTCGGCATCCTCCCGGACGCCCCGTGACCGATACGCGCCCTCCATCTCGCACGCGAGTTTTGACAAGAAGTGGATAGACAGACGGTGCGAAGCTTTCTATGACACGCTCTGTAGAACGGTTAACAGCACTCGATCAACGGCATTGGTTTGGAGAGCTATAAGTTCTGTCTCAGTAATCATAGTAGTATTTCAACGCCTGATAAACTAAATGACACTGTGGTAGGTGTTATTACCGAGACTGATGAGCTGACGGTGATAGAAGGTGCGTATCTTTGATGAGTCGCACCGAGGCTCTACCGATTACGGATGTCGAGACGGCGAAGTGACGGTCCACCCACCGAACCCCTTCGGAAATCCACCGTCCAGTATTCAGTCGTCCTGACTGGTTCAGCACGAACGGACGTCCCGATAGACGATACCCTGTCGGTCCTGCTGGCTCGGGAGACGTCGATTTCGACTCACACCACTCTGAAGCCGGCCTGATGAGAGGGGTGGTCAAGCTGTACTACAGCCCGATAATGTCGTCCAGTTCGACGTCGGTGAGATGCCCGTCACAAACGGCACACGCATCCACGTGGTCGGGTGCAGAGCCGCCTTCCATGTGCAGGTTGCCACACTCGGTGCATACTTCGAATTCTGCGTCAAGCATACAGATTCCACGCCAGAGCTCACACACAAGAGTCTGGTGTGGTTGAACTCTGGACTCTCATGACCTGATCAGGGTACCTATACCTTCCCGTGCTGTGGAGTCTGGACTGGGGATATCGAGTTCCGCATCCCGAGTGTCCGACCTCGTGGTGCGCTGTGCGAGTGGAAAGATACCCACCAGACCTGCCAGAGGGACTCCGTACCCCTCTGCACCGTGCTGTGGCTGCCAGTCGTGGAATGATTATCACCCCCTCACTGCTGGGAGGAGAATACCCCCGACTATTACATATAGTCGCCAGTATGTCCGAATCAGATGCCCTCCCGTAGAGCCTTTCTCCGGGGTGTCGCTGCTCTATGTCCACCGGGGCTCTCAGCTGGATGTACAGGAATCTTCGGCAGGGACAGACCGACGGAACGGTACTCCACCACTGACCGTGCCGACCGCTCGGCGACGGCCTCAGCCACCCCGACGGAAACCGAAACAACTGCCGAGCCACTCAACATCGCAACGGTGGCGCTCACTGGTCCGGTCGCCCGCGCTGCGACGCTCTGGAACGGGAACCCCCTGCCGACGGACGACGAGTACGGCAGGTCGCTGGCCGACACCCTCGGAAGCGACGGGCCCAGACTGGCGGGATATTTCGGGCGCCAGCACGGACTGTCCCCGACTCGACAGGCGTTGTCCCCACCTTTCGAGATTACGGTCGCCAGCGCAACCCAGACCGACGCCCGTGACGCGCTCGCTACAGGATCGATTTCGATTGCCGGGCTCGGCACCGAGGCGTACGCCCCGATCGACAGCGAACTGGATCTCTCTGGATTCGTCCGGCACGACCTCTTTCGAGCGGGGACGGTGATTGTCGTAAGTACGGCGCTCTACGACAGTGGCGTGACCTCGATCACGAGGGCGGACCTACTCGGCATCTACAACGGGCGCCTAGACAACTGGGCATCGCTGGGCGGGCCGGCTCGTGAGATCCACCTGGCCGGGACAGTTGACGTGCAAGGTGGGCCGGAGATATTCAAAGAGACCGTCCTCGCGGGGCAACCCAGAGGCGGCGCGGACGAACTGTTTGGCCAGGTCGACCGGAAGGTGGACACCGTCAGCGACAGAGACGACACAATTACGCGAATTCCGGTTCGAGATGTCAGGAGCCTTCGTGACGGCGGGACAACCGACTACCGGATATTGCAGATCGAAGTCGATGGCGAGCCCCGTGGACCGGGAGATATCGGCTACCCCGCTACCTATCCGGTTCCACTGTTCACGACTGGTGCTCCGGGCCCGCGAGAGGCTGCCTTCCTCGATGCCCTGTCGGCAGACGCCTTACAACCCGAGATTCTGGATAGCGACGGCCGCCTCCATGTGCTACCGACTGGGGCTGACCCGAACTACTGACACCACGGTTACCTGCTCGAACCCCCCTCAGGCAGCACTATCCAGGGAGCATTGCACAGGTCGACTCAATCAGCAATCGAGGTCGACACTCCACCGGAGGCATCCCCACCGGACCCAGCAGTCTAGGCCTGGTGGGCCATAATAAGCATGCTGACAACGAGACAGAGCCCCCACAGCAGCGTCGACATTCCCACGATTGCGATGTCCGTCGCGGTGACCACCCAAATCGCCGTCGGGAGGAGCCACTGACCCACGAGATACAGCCCAGTAGTAGCCTGACGTGCTCGACCGACCACGTTCAGAGCGTCTACTTGCGATCCGACGACGATCGCAAGGATCGATAACATACCTATGTGAGCGTGACCGACGGTCAGCCACCCCACGTTGCCGTCTATGACTATTATATCGACGCGATGTATCTCGTGTTCGAACCGGCCGGCGATGGACGGACGAATCTCACGTTCTGCTACAGCGAAGAGGCCGTCGAAAACCCCGACTACCGCGGGGAACAATCACCGAAACTTTCCGAGCCGGAAGCCGTCGCGCCGACGCAAGCGCTCGCCGAAACCATTGCTGACGCGGCCCAGACGTATCTTGATACCATCCGGGAGTACGATCCCGATGCTGATTCTTAGTACGTCGAACCACTGTTAGATGAGTTACGTGAGAGACTCGGCGGCACCGAGAAGTAGCTGATCGGTCCCCTCTTTTGACGAATTTCGCAACTGATTGCCCGCCCGCCAGCGGACGACTCAGAAGTTGCGCGAGATGGACTCGGATACCTGGAAGTGAATCAACGACAACGGTGCCAAATTCACGTCGAAGACTACTCGCGCCATCCGGACAACCGGCGAAACGGGCCCCAAAGCGCTCGAATCGCTCGGAATCAACGTCAACGGTAGGGCCGCACTGCTGCAACTCTCCGAGGCGACTACGACCGTGCGAACGTCGATTCAGGTCTAGAAACGCGGCGTTCTCTCTGATACTGCACTTCGACTCCTACAAACAGCTTGACCGGGCTGTCCGGAAAGTCGACGAGCTTGACGCCAGCATCGTCGGTCTCAGCGATACTCTTCAACGTCTACGACGCGCTTGGTCTCTTCGTGCGTGAGATCACTGTCACCGGAGACCACAGGTGCATCAAGTTCTCGGCCCACAGCGGCGATGAGACCGTCCATCCCCGCGAGGAACGGGCCTTGCGGTCCTACCTCGCTAGCGATTTCGCCAGCTATCTCGGCTGTCTCCGCGTCGGTCTCATAAACTTCACCCCACGACAGGTCAGCTTTTACCGCTGCTACATCGCCGTCCGGGGCATTCCCCTCTCCGACAAGGACCTCGGCGTATGCTGGAGCCGGGATAATGAACCGTTCATCGTCATGGGCTAGTAGATACTCAGCGGTGGCGTCGATACCGTTGAGATAGTCGATGAGAAATGTCGCGTCGAGTACTTTCATTCGTCATCCGCCAGCCGACGCATCCGGTCTTTCGACTTCTGCTTGGACTTCTCACGTGTCTCTCGGGCCCGGTCAGCCTGTTCGTCTGACCACCGGCCGAACCCAGCCATGAGGTCGCGGTCGTCCTCAAGCATCCGCTGCAACACATCGTTATAGCTCTCGCCCTCCCGGCGGCGGCGGTCAAGCTCTCGCTTCACCGTGTCACTAACTCGAATCTGCTCATCTGCGGTCGCCATTGGTACGTTGACGTTCGCGTTGACAGGCATTAATACTTGTGTGGCAAACGATGGAATCCCGCCGGGAACAGCTGCTGCTAACCTGAAAAACTCAACACGCACGCTTACTGAGCGGTCATTTCAATGTCTGCTCGCGCTCGGATTCGTCGTCGCGTTGGTGTTTCGCGGTCTCGGTCCGGAGCTCCGCGAGCAGCGCGACGACGAGCGCTGGAAGCGCTACACCGACTACGCGTTCATCAGCGGGAGCGTGTTCGCGCCGCTCCTGTTGGGGATGCTCGCGGGTCGCTGGCTGTTCGGCGGGGCGACGCTACCAGTAGCGTTGACTGGCGTCGGCCTAGTCGCCGTCTCGATAGTCACGGGGGCGGCGTTCCTCGCAGCCAAGACCGAGCCCGGTCTGGCATCGGAACTGCGAGCGTACGGTATCGGTGCGACAGTGGCGTACCTTGGCGGTGTGGTCGTCCTGCTGGGAACCGTCGTCCTGACCGATGTGGGCGGTGCTGCCGACGCGGTGCTCTCGCTGCCCGTCGCTGCAGTCGTCGCTCTCTCGGTCGCCGTCGGGCTGAGCGGGAGCGTACTGGCCAGACGCGACCGGTACCGAGCCTGGCTCGCGAGCGCACTGGCACTGCCCACACTGTTGACGATCTTGGTCGCAATGCTGCTGTACCCGACGATTTACCCGCCGACCGGGTTGTTGGTTAGAGAAGCGGTCGTGTCGCCACTAGCGCTGAACCTCGTGACCGTCCTCGGGTTTCCGGTCTTGCTGCTGGTACTGTGGTACTTCAAATTCCTCTACGGCGTGTTTAGCGGCCCAATCGAGGGAGAGGGCTACGAGAGGTAACCCCACCAACCTCTCGTCGTTCCATTCTCCGCTCAATACTGGTGACTCTCCGATCGGGGATGTGTACGATATGATGGAATCACATCCTCGCGATAGTGTATCACTCTCGGTGTCACACATCACCAGTGCCGCCAACTGGAACGCGACTAAGCGTATCGGCTTGGACTGCTACAGACTGCATTCTGTTGCAGTTTGTCGAGCAGACCTCCAGTTGGGGCCATCAAAGGAAGATAGTTCGATATACATTGAGAACGCCGGTCTCAGCTTCTGAGATTATGCGAGCCCACCAGACTGACGATGCTGATAATCGCCAAAGCCCAGCAGTGGGAAGAAGAGGATACCAAGGAAGGTGAGCCCAAGCCCAAACCCGATACCTCTCCCAAACGCTCGAGCTACTCCAGCATGAATCTTATACAGCGCGTATAGATTTATCACCGGAATAAATATGAGGAGCAACCACCACCATGCATTCTCCCCGATCCGAAGCATGATATAGAGGTTGTATAGCGGAATGATTGCCTTCCACCCTGCATGACCAGCTTTCTTGAATACCATCCACATCCCGGCAATCTGGATGCCAGCAATCAGTAGGTTGAACAGGAGGAGCACAATACCACCGGCATCACTGCTTTGGAGGGGGGTAACTAACACCTCGAGGGGAACCATATCAGTAGTGGTTTACTGATTTAGTAAAAAATTGGTGAATCTTATAGGCGTGCTTGAACACTGTCTCTGTCGGACGATAGTATTGACTAATAAACAGCTACTCCGGCGCAACGACGTCTTCACACATTGGACACTCGGCCCAGATTCCGTCTGTCCCATCGTCTTTCTCGTATTCAACCAGCAGCCACGGAGTTGTGATACGCTCGTCGCAGTTTGGACAGCGACCGAGACTTCGCGTGTCATCAGGCATGGAAAGGGGATGAATGGAGCGTGTGACAGTGGTCCGTCCACGCAAAAATTGCCTGTCTTCGGAAATAAGTGTTAGCCAGGGTCTCGACCTCCCGACACAACGCTGGGGCACGGGCTCGCCGTACTGTCCCGGTTACGAACAGCGCTGGCACTGTATCGGCGATTGGTTCGAGGCAACCGAGGATGGGGAGCTGCCAGAACCGACGACCTGCCCCGAGTGCTCTAACATAGCTGAGTAGCTCGTGAACGTCGTCTTCGCTCATCGTCGGGTATGTAGCGACATCGAGACGAACACCGACACACCGGCCTGCTGCAGCTCGTCTAACGCCTGCCAGCGCGTCATCGACAGAACATCGTACTTTGAACGAAACGATCACCGTGACATCCACGCCATCGTCAAGACTGTTGAGAAGCCCATTGTCGCGACGACCAGCACCCCGAGAAGAGAGGCTTTCGGCAGGTCGTACAGCTGGGTCAGGACGACGACAGCGCCGGCAGTTTCGCGACGAAGAGCGTGATCTTCGCGGGGAGTTCGTACTGATCGCTGTTCATGCTCCCTCCATGGCGCCGACGGCGAGTCGAGCGGGCGATGCGATCGGTGTGGACCGTCGTCCGTGGTCCGGTGGTGGCGTACACTGGATCGACGCTCACGAGTGACAGCGATGGCTCTCATGTCCTGTCGCTCGGATTTACTCCCAGTGTGAGTGTTTCCACCACTGCCACATGCACCAGACTACCTACGTGAGTAACACTATATTCCCCATTCCACGGCGTTTGCGTTCGACGAGATCACGGGCCTCCAGACTGTCGAGCGTGCGGCTGACCGTCGCTTTCGAGAGGTCCGTTCGGTCGACAATCTCACTCTGAGGCAGGACGCCATCGGCGTCAAGCACCGTCTGATAAACTAGTTTTTCGTTGCTCGCGAGTCGTTCCGAGGTGGTCTCCCATTCCCGTCGACGAGCCTGCAGCAACTCGTTGCTAGCGTCGTCGGGCTGCTGGGCCGGTGGATCTGAGCGTTCGGTGTCCGCTGTGGCCACCGCTGACGAACCAGCGCCGCTGAGCAGCACTGTCGCGCTCGCTCCCGCAGCACACGCCCCGACCGCGATGACGACCGCGTCACCGAGGGAGAACTGCCAGCTACTGATTCCAATACGCTCACCACCAGCCACGACGGTTGGGGTCGCCTGCAGGAACTGTGTGACGAGGATAGCGGTAGCGATGACGAGAATCCCAGCTGCGAGTACCTCGGATCGTGGGCGGGAGCGAAGCGGTCTCATCGGGCACCCCTGTCGAGTCGAACGAGCGAGTCGACGGTCTCGGTGCGAAGGTTGACGACGACACTGTACTCGGTCCCGGAGTCAGGTGATGTCACGACGACGAGCACGCGGTCGTCGCTCCATTGCGGCTCGCGTCGCTCGAAGACCACGGTGTCGTCGTGCTGTCGGACGGTGAACGCAGACGCGTTGGGGGCGACCACCGCCTGCAGGGACGCGTTCGGAGTGGCTCCGAGCACTGCTGCGCGGTCGCTGGAGAGCTGTGTCGGAATCCGATGGACGGTGTACGCAGCGCTGTCTGCCGCCGGGATGTCGCCGCCGACTGTCTCGACGGATGTGACGATTTGCTGTGCTCGGACACGCATTTGCGTACCGACTGCTGGCGGCTCACGGTCGACCGTTCGGACGACGTACTGACTGTCACTGTGGCTGATCTCGATTCGGGACACCGTGTGCACGTCTTCGACCAGTTCGTGCCGCTGTCCGCTATCAGTCGTGGCGATGAGTGTGTCGTCCTCGACGGCGAACTCGTGGGTGTCGTCGGGGACGATGCCACTGACACTGCCAAATACTGCGAGGCTGCTCCCGAGGACGATCAGCGAGAGGACCAGCACCAGTCTGGAGGGAGGGACTGGGGACATGGTTGATTCTCGAAACATCGGTGATATGAACCTGATGGTTTTCATCAGTTTCAGCCTGTGAAACGCCGGTGAAACGCGTTTCATTCGTGTTCCACAGCTGTTTCCAACGGTACTTTACAAGGACTTTCTTGTAAGCCACGACCACAGCAGTCGGACGACCGTATGCAGCCGACCGCGGCTCTGGCTCGACGCTGGCCGGGGTCGCCCTGCAGGTCCCCGCCCGACTGGTGTCGGAGTAACCAATGCACCCGAATCAATCCACATGGAGTGAAAATCATGCAACGTGACTACAGACTCGCGATGTACGCCCTCGGCATCTCGACCGTGTTGTTAATCGCCAGTGGCGCGACCCAATCTGGTGGGATCGACGGCCCAATCAACGAGACGTCCGACGCCCCGGCCAATGAGACGGTTGACATGCGACTGGACACGGACCAGCAGATCAACGTAACGGCGACCCGGACCGACGACAGTGAGTACACCTTCCAGCAAGCGCAACGCACATGCAGCGGTGCCCTTCGCCTCGACAGTCCCGAGCGCAACAGCACCCGCCATCAGGTCAGAGACGTGACCGTCACACTTGTCACCCACCACGATGGTGCGACAGTCGACGCAATCGGTCGCCAGCGGCTTGCCGAACTCGCCGTCGACGAGACGAGCGACCGCGCAGGGCTCGGTGAATACAGCCACCTCGAAGTACAGGTCAATCAGTACTACGAGTCCACAGAGCGAGTGGAACCGCTGGACGTTGCCGGAATTCACGTCCGACCTGTCGACGACTGCCTCCCGTCGGTTCGGGGGACAGTCAACCGAACCAACGAGACGGTCGACGTGCGAACTGTCCGGCCAGACGTCGACGAGGTGAATCTGAACTTCGTCGACGAGGTCGGCGTGCTCGATCAGGATGACCGAGAACTGATAGAGCATCTTGTCGTGGCCGACGGACAGACAAGCTACAACGTTCGGACACATCTGGACGCAACGACGCTGGAAGCGACAGTCACGGAAGCGACCGCCGATGGTGCCGTCGATATCGAACTCCAGCGGCCCGACGGAAACGGGAGTACGGTCATGCTGACGGTCGATCTCGACGCGGAGACCGTTACCCACACTTGGGTCGAACTCCAGATAGCTGAAGAGAACATCGAAATGGCCGACGGAGACGGCCAGGCCGAAGCCGAAAATACATCCGAACAGACTGATAGCGTCGCTATCGACCTCGACGAGTCGACCGTAACAGTGGTGAACAACACGAGCGGATAACGGCCTCTCGACACTATCGCACGGACGTTCGACTCTCTGGTAGCGACTGGGGTCAGGTGGCTTGTAGCGGTTTTCTGGGGACGGCTATGAATAGCCATACTGCTGATAGCTGAGTCGTCGTATAATGGTCTCGGTGACGCCGGGGTGTTTTGGTTAGCTACCCAACTGACACCCGTCATATCACCGCAACATCCACGCAATCGTCAAGGCCGTCGAGAAGCCGGGAAAGAGTGGGCGGCCCTGGGTGAGTAGTTCGCGTGAGGTCGGTCAGTACAGGGCATATGCCGACTGACGTAATGCTTTTGTATACACAGATTCAACACAAAATATGGCTGAATCGGAATCTCCACCTGAGAAAACGACGGTCAATATCCGGATGACAGAGACGTTCTTGGAAGATGTCGATACGACGTGGGAAGACCACGGATTCAACAGTCGGAGTGAATTCATCCGAGCTGTACTGCGTGACGCGCTCAAGCATCCCGAATTCAATCGTGCGGACCTGAAAGCGATGCTCGCGGGTGAAGTTGAGATTCGTGAAGGTCGCACCCACAGTAGTGATGATGTGAAGGCCGAGTACGGGCTTGACGAGACAGCACGCGACAGCGATGAGTGACTGGGACTGGGAACTCACCGACACGGCACGGCGGGATTTCGACGGATTAGATGAGTATGCACGTGACCGCATCGCCAGCAAACTCGACGAGATAGCTACCGACGAATGGCGCGACCCACCCGAACATCTTGAACCACTTCAGGGTGCGCCCCATCAAAAGCTCCGTGTTGGCCCGTTCCGACTCGGGTGTCGTATTGACCGCACCGAGAGAGTCCTCTACGTTTTGCGGATTCGTAAACGCGGTGGCGATGCCTACCGCAGTGACGACGACTAGTAGGTCTGCATTCATACCGAGCAGTCGTTTCAGGTGAGCAACCGAGCAACAAACGAAGTTCAGAAAGCGGATTGGAAAGTGGCTAACCAACGAGCGTGGGCGCTATCCACCGTTTGTGGGTTAGCGATCTGCTACTCTACACCGTCGCCGCCACGTGCTCATATCCAGCCTGCGACGGTGTTGGCTGGAGCGTCAACCCGGCCAACGCTAACTCCCTGAGCACTTCCGGCGGCACACCCTCCGCGTCCCGAAGCACGGCATCAAGTGTCAACTCACAGTACTGACTCGCACTCGGTGCAAGCACATCCACGGACTCAGTAGCCACCTCCTCCCGAATCGCCCTCGCAGCTCGACGAACACGCTTGCGTTCTTCCACAGTGCAGCTCACGCCTCAGCACCTCGGATAAGATCGCCGACGAGCGACCCACCGACGTGCGGCTCAACGTCCCACCCGCGCTCCGAGCGCGTGTATTCGCACCACTCAGAAAATGTCTCGAAAGGCGTCTCGGCCAGCTCGACTTTCTCAGCGTCCACATCAGCCGCCACAACAGCCACGGCAAACTCATAGCTGTCCCAGTAGTGGGCGGCACCCTCGCTGTCAACGCCCAAGAAGAGTGGTCGGCCCTGGGTAAGTAGTTCACGAGCGGTACGGTCAGTATAGACTATACACTGACGGAACTTTTCGCTCAAATGCCGAGGCTATCTTTGATTGCCGAGTCGATTTTCACCATGTCTGATGACGGGACAGACCCAATGTTCTTTTTTACACGTTCGTCGATGTCGACAACCCGGATTTGACTTAGGTCTGCCACTGAATCGTGATCAAGGACAGTATCCGAAGCCAGTACTTCTACCTCGAACGGGTACGTGTCTCCAGATGTGTACTGCTTTGTGAATGGAGCGATGATGGTTGTCGGCGAGTACTGATTCCCAACATTGTTTTGGATGACAACACAGGGCCTGCTCTTCCCTTGCTGCTCACTCCCTTTTGTGGGATTCAGTTCAACAATGACAATGTCGCTGCGGCGTACCTGCACAATTGACTCCAGAATTCACTCGCTCCAACCGGGCGCGTCACCGAGATGCCCGGTTGCTTCTGAGGATGCTTCTTCCATTTCTTCAGCCAACTCACGAGACCGCTCGGCTCTCTTTCGGTATCCTTCAGCAAGCCGTTCCTCATCTGTCGGCGGTTTGATTATGATCTCGTCATTCACTTCGACGAATTCAACTTCGTCACCGCCTTCGATGCCACGACGGTCTCGCAGTTCCTTCGGAATCGTCACCTGCCCCCGATCTCCGACTTTCCGTTTGTGTTCAGGCATACCTATTCATACTTTTTTCATACTGATATAGATGTCGGTGGCATGGTCATTCAATTCGCACTCATACCGAGCAGTCGTTTCAGGTGAGCAACCGAGCAACAAACGACGGTCAGAAAGCGGATTGGGAGTTGGCTAACCAACAAACAAGCAGTATTGCCTACGTTTGTTGGTTAGAGCTCTGCTACTCTACACTGTCGCCGCCACGTGCTGATACTCGGCTTGTGACGGCGTCGGTTGCAACGTCAACCCGGCCAAACCCTGACGCGGTGCCTGATAGACACGTCAGATGAGATGCTCTATAGACTCGCCGTCCCGGGCTAACTCGGACTGCTGAGGCGAGGTGTGCATATCACGCTTAGAGAACGACTCCGGTGAGACGGCCTGTTGCATCGCGTTGAGCTTCGACCGCAGTTGGCCGCTCGTCGAGCGCACCAGCTCATCGTCTGGCCAGAAATGGACTTCGAGCCCGTCGAAGCGCGTTGCCACCTGCTGGACCGTGTTCAACTGTTCGAGGGCGTACTCAACCCAGTACTGGTGGCTGTCCTGCATCTGCTGGAGTTCCTCGGCCACGTCGTCGTAGCCGGCTTCTTTGGCGGCGGTCAGACACTGTTGGAAATTCGCGCCACGGGGATTGATTGGCTCGTGGAAGACGACAACCTCACCGAGCGCTCTAACATAGCTGAGTAGTTCGTGAAAGTCGTCTTCGCCCATCGTCGGATACGTTGGTGACATCGAGACGAACACCGACACACCGGCCTGCTGGAGTTCGTCTAAGGCCTGCCAGCGAGTCAACGGCGGAGACACAGATTGATATGGAGCAGCTGACCGATCTCATCACTGATCTCGTCGTGCAAACGGCGGACGGACCCACAGTGAGCCAGTAGCGGTCATCAGAAAGACACATACGGCGGCCCAGTACCAGATTGGGGCATGCATGAGGATGTTGCTGACGCGACCGCCTTGGCGGTAAACCGCGTCCTCGATGAGTTCCTCGCCACCTTGGCTGACGATGTCTCCAAGCGTGCGTTCAAGCGGCTCCTGTTCGGGAAACAGACGCTTGGGGACGTTGATCTCGGCTACAAGCCTGAGACATACACACGGTTCAACCTCGTTGAACCACTGCTGACAGCCATCGATCTGGAGTATCAACTCGAACCGCGGAGTACCGATATTAACCGAGATCGGTGGCCGGATATCAAGCTCACGAGCTCAGCAATTCCCTATATCGGGGAGGTGAAAGCACTGAATGATATCGAGAGTGGGCGCGAAGAAATCAAGGAATACCTGGGAATTGATGGGTTCATGGCACCCTATGGCATACTAACTGACGGTGCCGAATGGCTCGTCTTTGGCCCGCCGGATGACGGCGGCCGAACCTCGAATCCGGTCGTTCGCAAGCGCTGTTCGCTGGCTGATGCGCTCAAGACCGTTGCACTGGTGGAGGGGCACTGGGAAGAGGACTTGCTTTCGTCGAAGATTCGGGCGACCGGTATCGACCAGATTGAGGCGTTCCCGCGGACGTTCCATGCCGATGAATTGGATGCCTGGGCGCTGGAAAAGATGCCACCGACGTATCGAGCCGAATTCTTGAGTGAACACGAGTCACTACAGGCATCGCTGGACGGCGTATGGGAGTGATTAGGAACCTAAAGCTTTGGACAGCGTCGGTACAAGTTGGTAAATAAGTAACATGGGTTTATATATTGCCACTCGCATGAGCTAGCTAACCACTTCCCTGCTATCGATGAGTTCTACTGATCCATCTGCAAACCCGGCCCATTCTGTGGCAACGGAGTTTGTCACCGACGCCTTCGAAACAGAAGTTACGGAAGACGCTATCAGGGACCTCGCGACAGCTGTAGAGGCCCACGTCCAGACACTCCGCGAAAACATTGATTCCGATGATCGGTTGGAGGCATTGCTACGGAGCCATCCCGGCGGAGCGACTCTAGTCTCAAACGACTCGACGGAAAATGAAGATCCAGAGCCCCTTACACAGCGGGCCCTGATCAAGCCCCTACTTGAGGAACTGGGCTATCCTGAACTGGCCGTTGAAGCCGGTGACCTCTCAGAGGAATACGGCCAGCAAGCCGACTATTCGGTATCGCTGCGGGACTACGATGAGATTGACTCTGAGCGGTTGTTGATCGAAGCCGAGCCGCTGAATAAACCGCTTGATCAAGAAGCCCACGGCATCGGTCAGGTGAAAGACTGGCTTGAGAAACGCCACTTCGCTGCCGATTTCGGTATCGCAACCGATGGCGTCCGGTGGGTCCTAATCAAGTATGACGCTGATACGTATAGCTACGATACGCTCGCAGAGGTGAATCTGCAGCCATTGTATCTTGCCGCCTTCGAGAACCTCACGGGTCAAAAGGTACCGCTGGACGAATGGCTGGACGACGCCACCAAGACGATTGCCACGGAGTTCCTCCGGTCGTTCGGATGGCGGAACTTCCGGACTATCGCCGGCGAAGCTCGCGAGGTCATTCGAGAGCGCAAAGAAGCGATAACCGACGAATTCTATGACGACTATGTCCGGCTGGTTTTCGGGGAGTATGACGACGGAGAAGAAACCGCTCGGTCGCTGGTCGGCGACGGTGTCATCGCGCCAGAATCTGCGACTGGCGATGATATCCGGCTGTTCTCGGTCGGCCTGATGAACCGGCTCATCTTCATCAAGTTTCTTGAAGATAAGGGTCTGGTTGGAGAGACATTGCTGCAGGACCTCGTCGACGAGTACGAATCAGCAGGGGTCCCCCAGCGGTTCTACAAGGCATATTTAGAACCGCTCTTCTTCGGCGTTCTTGATGAACTCCCGGACGACCGGCCAGACCATGTTCAGCAGATGGACATCTACGATGATATTCCCTATCTGAACGGCGGACTGTTCCGACCGAGTATCGAGGGTTCGAATGGGTTTTCGGATAGGGACTTCGATGTTCGGGACTCGGTTCTGATTGCTATTATCGATCTGTTAGAGCGCTACAGTTTCTCTGCTGACGGTGGACCGACTGATCTGGATCCAAGCGTGCTAGGGAACGTCTTCGAGAAGACCATTAACCACATCACGACCGACTCGGCGGACACTCAGAAGGAGCTGGGTGCCTACTACACACCCGACGAGATTACGCGGTTCTGTGCCGAGGAGACCGTCCAGCCAGCACTTAAAGAGCGGTTTGCCGACCGTATGGTCGCTGACTGGGGCTGGACTGAGGAGATGGCTGCTGGATACGATGATGTCTATTCGCTCATCGAGGCGCTGCCGGCGACCAATACCGACGTTATCGACGATCTGTTGGATATTGTTGACCACTTCCGAGCGCTGGACCCTGCCTGTGGGAGCGGGCATTTCTTGACGAGCGTCCAGAGTGAAATCGTCGGGATTCGGAAGGCGTTATACGAGAAGCATGATGACGATCCTGCGAACTGGGAACTCCACAAGCAGACCGTCGTCCAGAATATCTACGGCGTCGATATCGTCGATCCGGCTGTGGAGATCGCGAAATTGCGGCTGTGGCTGTCGATCATCGCCGAGGTTGATCCAGCGACCGTCGACGAATACGATGATGACGAGTTGGCGCTACCCAACGTCGTATTCAACGTCCGGCAAGGCAACAGCCTGATCGGCTATACGGAATTGATGGAGACGACCGGTGATGGGGCACAGGCTCAGTTAGATGCATGGGGCCCCGACAGTGTCCGGTCAAAGTACGGCAACATCATCGCGAAGGTTGAGCGACACAAGCAGGCGACGGATACGAAGGAAGCACAACAGTATCTGGAGGAAGCGGAAGACTTGCTTTCGGAATATCGTGAAGACTTGGATGAGAAGGTACTTGGTGATTTTCGGGAGGCCGGCGTCGAAGAAATCACGCTGGAGCAGGTGCAGGCCTTCGACCCCTTCCACTGGGTGCTTGAATTCGCCAGTGTCTACGCCGACGGCGGATTTGATGTGATTGTTGGGAATCCTCCGTGGGACCAACTCCGTCCCAGTCGTGACGATTACTTCTCTCGATACGACGAGCGGTTCCGAAGCCGGATGCCGGCTGATAAGGATGCAACAGAGGCGGAGTTGCTAAATAATGATTCGATAGCTGAGGGGTGGGAAGAGTATCAGACGAATATCGACCGGCAGATGCGCTACTTTACTGATGGATCTGCTTATGAGTTGCAGACACCTACTGTTGCCGGGCGAAAAGACCCTAATGAGAACAATCTGGCTGCACTGTTCTTAGAGCGGGTCTTCAGCCTTGCAAGAGACGATGCATACATCTCACAGATTCTCCCAGGTGTAATATTCAGCGGGTCATTTGCGAAAGACCTGCGCACACAGATGCTTGATGAGGCAAATATCAAGGCGCTCGTGGAATTTCAGAATAGAGGGATTTTCGATGCGTTGCACCGGCAATTCCGATTCGGTGTGGTCGTGTTTGACAATTCAGGTTATACAGAATCACTGCAAGGAATTTTTACGCAATATGACCTTGATGTCTTGCAGTCACTTGAGAAAGTTGCTGTAAATATACCTCGTGATGTACTCACTGAGTATTCACGCGAGGGAGGGATATTCCCCTTTGTAAGTAGTCAAAAAGAAGTGGAAGTTCTCGAAGATATACTAAGTCATCCATCTTTAGGTGATAAAATCGAAGATACTTGGAACGTAGTCCCACACCGAGAATTGGATCGGGCCCGTGCTGCAGACCGTTTTGTAGAAGACGCTGACAGCGGTGACTATCCAGTATATGGGGGTAAGAATATTCACCAGTTTGTTTATGATAACTCTATTTTCGAGTGGGTAGATGCACCGGCGCTCTGGAGTGTCTCTGAAGATGATCCAGAAAACAGTGCGAAGTTCAGAATACGCGAAAGAAGCTACAATAGTGGCGATTTGAAGAAAGCTATTTATAATTCATTTGGGGGTGAAAATACAAGTAAATCTCAGAAGCAATTCGTTAACGACCTCTTGGATGAACATCGTGGAAAGCCACTCTCAATGGATGACGTTCTGCCAGACTTCACGGAGTATCGAATTGTCTACCGAGATATTACTAATGCTACAAACGAACGAACAATGGTGGCAACTGTTCTTCCGAAAGATATTGCCTGCGTTCATACTTTGCAGACATTTTCGCCATATGTCATTCAGCCAGAAGAGGACAACCTTTCTGATTATCCACTACACAGTGCCTACAATCGGGCATACAGTAATCAAGAGCTCTTTGTAATCGTGGGCTTGTTCAATAGTATTCCGTTCGATTTCCTTATGAGAACAAAAATAGAGCGTCACCTTGTTAGGTTTAAGCTTCAAGAGTCACAGATGCCCCGTCTCACAGAAGGTGACGACTGGTTTGAGTACATTTGGAGGCGTGCCTACCAATTGAATACGTACGGCAGTCCATTCGATGAAATGCGTGAACGGCTCGATGAGGTAGAACCAGTCACCAATTTAGAGGAGCGAAAGCGGTTGCGAACAGAAATTGATGCGGCCGCATTCCATGCTTACGGGCTTGGCCGAGATGAAACCAAATTTGTTCTTGATGACTTCCATCGAGTCCAGAACCCACGCATAATGACTGACGAGTACTTTGAGATGGTGTTAGAAAAGTACGACGAGTTGGCTGACGAGGGGCCGATGGAATGACACAGCCAGTACTAATCCATCTGAAGAACTATGTCGTAAGAGCAAACTGAGGTAGACCAATGGATGTTTCCGAGTTAATTGAGGCAGAGATTAGAGAGAATGAACAGTTGGAATACAAATCCACCTCTGCACGTCCTAGTGGCATAGTCAAAGAGCTGGTTGCATTGGCCAATCAGGAAGGGGGTAGAGTAATAGTCGGTGTGGATGATAGCGATGGAAAAATCGCTACTGTTGAGGATGTAGAAGCGAATGGAGATCCGGGTGGCCTTGAGGAGGCCCTACACAACTCAATCCGAGATACTGTTGACCCTGTTATTGAATTGGAGTTCGGAACTGTTGAATACCAGTCGAAGACACTCATTGAGATTGCTGTTGAAGACGCGAATGTCCTTCATTCTTGGAGGCCCAGTGGTAAGCCAACATTTCCAATTCGGCACGGTTCAACAACCCGGTATCTCAGCGGGTTTGAAATCGCTCGTGCATACGGACATCTTTCATCATCAAACCCAGCGATTGAAACTGTAGACGGTCTTGAACAAAAGAAGGACAGTCAGACATCTACCACCGATCAGACGCGACAACAAGACTGGAGTGGTGGCGTCTATCGAACTGCGACCACAGAAACACTCCCAACACCAGAGACACCAGTGTATTCGGCCCCGGAAAACCGACTAATTGTCGAGTCAGGTGGCCGTCAAATAGTCAATTTCGGACAGATTAGTCTCGACCCGTTTCAAATAGGCCATTCAACTGTGCGGTTAGAGGATTCAATCAATTTGATGGAACTGTCTGAACTTCCACAATGTCTCCAAAGTATCGATACCAAACTCACTACCGCCTCTTACCAATCATACTCGTACAGTATCAAGTATGGTCCCCGACAGCTTGTAGGACGAGGTCTAGAGAATTTCATAGAGGATGCATATCGGATCTCAAAGATTTGCGACCGGCTTACGCCGGGTAACAAAACTGCTGATGACAGAGTGCGCCCAATCGGCGTTCTTTCTTTCCCTGTCTCGGGAGGTGTCGGAATACTCGAACTGCAATGGGACGGTGATACGTTACGACGTGGCCGGAGCTCAATACAGTTGCTCATGCAGAACATACCGTTCAACACAGCACCATATAAAGAACTGAGCGACGAGTGGGGGTGGAACCCGCGAGGATTTCAGGAGCAGACACGTTTACAGTTATTACGCATTAATGGAGATGCAGAGCTCCAAGAGACACAGCAAGTGACGTTCAACCCCTCTGCTGAGTTTGTACAGGAAGAAATTGTCGCAGCAAACCCATTCTACGAATCACCTGAACAGGTTGCTTCGCCCTTTGATATTGAGGTACCGGAATACCTGTCTGAGGCGCTGGCTGGCATCAATCGGCTCCCCTTCGATATTGCTGGTGGACTGCACCCAGATGACAAAACCTTCACGTTTGATTCTATGGAAGTACTGCACCTCGATGGGTTACTTGAAACATTCATAATTTATTCGCTCGGTCGAGTGGCAAGCACTGATGCTGATATTCCAGAATTAGAAATGCCATTTTATGTGTCAGATAAGTCTGATACAGAAAATAACTGAAAATTCAATTCCAGCGGATCGCCCGTACACGATTGCTTAATGAGAGGTCAGATGTGAACATTCTGATCCTACTGATAGCTGACTGAACCGGTGATTCACTGACCTCTGTAGCGAAGACGAACTCGCTTGTGGATCGGCTGCGGAAGCTGACGTTGCCCGCCGTCGACGACCTTCGCGATGGATTGGCGAGTTACATGGAGACGGTGGAGCGAGCTGACGAATTGAAAGCGAAGATCGAGCGGACCGACGAGCTGATCGACGAGATTGTTTACGAGCTGGGTTGACCGACGGGGAAATCGAGATTGTTGAGGAAGCGGTTGGGAAATGACGCATTCTGATGACCCTTATCGGACCGTAAAGATCACTTCTGGTTCTCTGATTTGCTATGCAAGACGTTCATCATGGAAAATAAACATGACCCTAGAATTATATCCAGCTAACTACTTCTGGTAACCATCTGATACAGAAACTTCCCTATGATATCTACTGAAGAAGCCGAGGCCCTCCACAATGCACCCAAAATCATATTCGAGGATTTCATTTGGGAATGGGATGGATCAAAATACCACGGAAGTGTTCGGGTAGAGTGTCAAGACCGGGATGATATACTCCGTCTTGTTGGCTGGGTGAATGACCGGCGATACTCATATTCGCTTATCTATCGAAATGCGATTACTATCCGTCGTTGGGGCAACCATCCTGGACATCGGAATCCAGACGGAAAACTAGTCGAGGGGCCACACAAACACCGATATGAGGAAGGTCACGAGGATGACTGGGCATACAATGTCGATGATGTATCCACTTCCGATGTGCGGCAAGCCTTTTTCGACTTCCTCGACGAAGAATCAATAGAACTAGCTTCCAGAGCGACCTATCAGGGTCGTATGGGTGAGTATGATGACTAATTGTAACGCCCTTATCCGCGACCGGCTTCGAGACGCGTTTGACGGGCGAGTCTCTATCGACGAAGATCAAGGTGATTGTCGCGTGGTCCTTCCGTTCTATCGTGTCGACGGCGACCCAATAATTCTCTACGTGACCGAGAAAGACGACCAGTATCAGATATCAGATGAGGGGGAGACACATGGAATGCTGTTGACCTCAGGCGTGGATATTGACACTGAAAAGCGGGAAAATCGAGTCGAGGCCGCTAGAGAGCGGTTCGACCTCGACACATCGAAGACAGAGATCACACTCACCGCTTCGGCTGATGAGTTAGGGTCCAGATTGCTTGATGCGTATCAGGCCGTTCAGTGGATTTCGTTTCTCATCTACACGCGGCGGCCTTATTCGCCAAGTTATTTCAGGGACAAAGTTGCCGGCTTCCTACGGCAGAATGAGCTACCGTTTGAAGAGGATGTCAAAGTGAGTACCGGGACCGATGAGGAAGAAGTTGACTTCCGTCTGGATACGCACGGATATGGTACTTATCTTGAGGCGATTCAGGCCCGAAATGGAAGCGATCTAGAGAACAAGAGTCGAGACACGGCGCTGAAATGGATCAGAATCAACCGTGCTGAGCCAAATGCACGATTCATTACAGTGCTTGATGATATCAATGGAGAGTTCAAAAAAGAGCGAATGATGACGTTGTTCGACGATTCCGACGCTGTCGTCCCTTGGTCAGAACGAGATGACCTTCTTGAGGTCGTGAAGTGACCAGCGGAACGTATCTGTCCTATCTCACATTTTCTGTTGGCTGGTTATTTTATTACCAAAGCACACCAAGCGGGCAACTACCCAAAGACTGTCAGGAGTGAGGTGCTGAATATAGAGGATCAAGTCAGCACAGCAACTTCGTTTCTTTCAGCTACTCTCCACTGAACCACCCTATCAGTTTAATTGCGTATTGAGTATTTAGTCCAGTAAATGGAGACGAGGTTAAAAGGTCTCTAGAAACCCAGAATATATATTAATAATTCCTACCAAAAGACGGCGATTGGGTTAATCGTGGCAGTCTGACCCTCGAGCTGCCAATCATCAGGCTCCATTGGAATATTCATTTCAGCTGCTACAATTTCCAACTGACTTCTCAATTCATCAGAGGCTTCGTTTTCGGGGAGATACCGATCTAATATACTCGTAGCTTGAATCGGGTCCCAATAGCCTCCATCTGGAATGTGCCGTTCTACTCGTCCAATTAATTTAAATTCTGGTTCGTCTAAAAATGCCGACGGTGGGTCAACACGCATCTTACTTCGGTCCAAAGATACCCCGTACTGCCAGTCGTCCGATTCAAATCGGAGTGGAATATTCTCTCCTGTGAATTGCTCAATCAAATTCTCGATTACAGAGAGCTGGCCCAATTCTTCTTGATCGACATCATCTAGCTCCTCGTCTAACTCTTCCATCGATTCTTGCATTTCCGCATTAAGCAGTGTCCGTATGGTTTTTATAGCAACTTCAAATTTGAACAGAGACATCGGTCGCGCAGAACCCTCTATGCGAACAACGTCTCCCCGGTCAAGAGATTGCGGGTCAGGGTTTTCATGAATCTCGATATCTTTTTCACGTAGTATTTCTAGGAAATCTTGAAATCGGTAGGGGGCAGTAATCGTCATTGTTGTCTCAACGGCATCACGGTCAATATTGGAATACTTCCCGCCTAAACTGAATCCCATAAAACCTCCTCCCGCATTCCCTCCTTTTTCGGTCTCGCCTTCTGCCGAGTGAACGATCTCCGAGGGAATCCCTTGGCCAAGTGAGGAAAGGTTACTATTCAGGCTATCATCATCTAAATATATGAACTCTCTAAGTTCGCTCACGATTTGTAATCATAGTCTCTCGGAATAAGCTTATTCCCCTCACTTACAGGTCAAACAATTCAGGTACTCAGTGCAGTGGGTACTGCATACGCGCGTTGCATCTTGCACAGATATCAGAACATCTCTCTGAATTGGTAGAGATCTCGACTGTCAGTTCGCGTACTCTCTGAGCAGGCACTTCTGGTAAGATTGTGAGAAACAAACAACAGTCGGAAACCAATCGGCCATTGGCTAACCAACAATCGCAGGTATCGGCCAGCTGTTGTTGGTTAGCGCTCTACCCTACACTGTCGCCGCCACGTGCTGAAACTCGGCTTGCGACGGCGTCGGCTGTAACGTCAATCCGGCCAACGCCAACTCTCGCAAAACTTCGGGCGGCACACCCTCCGAATCACGCAACACAGCATCGAGCGTCCATTCTCCGTACTGACTTGCGCTCGGCGCAAGCACGTCCACCGATTCAGTAGCTACTTCGTCTCGAATCGCCCGCGCGGCTCGACGAACCCGCCGCCGTTCCTCTACAGTGCAGCTCACGCCTCGACACCTCGCACGAGATCCCCGACGAGCGACCCACCGACATGCGGGCCAACGTCCCAGCCGCGCTCCGAGCGCGTGTATTCGCACCAATCCGAGAGCGTCTCGAAGGGCGTCTCTGCCAGCACAACCTTCTCTGATTCACCATCGACCGAAACAACAGCCACGGCGAACTCGTAGCTGTCCCAGTAGTGGGCTGCACCCTCGCCGTCGACGCCGAGAAACAGCGGTCGGCCTTGGGTTAGTAGTTCACGAGCGGTACGTTCTTGTGGATTGGATTGCGTAGTTGCCATTGGTTCTTTCCCGGAACCACGCGCCTCGGTGCTACAACACCGGGGCGATTTCGTGAGAAATCGACCAGCAGCGCGTGTGTTCCTATTCTATATGTATATCTCAACCACCATAAAACCTTTTGCACGTAGCAGAATATAGTTCAGACACGATGCCACAAGGTGAGAAGACAGTCACAGACAGCGAAATCGTACAGTGGATGCGTGAAACACCAGAGCCTGCCTTTACAACCGCTGAAATCGCTGAAAAGTTTGATATGACAGCTGAGGGAATGCGCAGGAGATTAGAAGCCCTTCGGGATGGGAAGCACGTTTATCGAAAGAAGCCAACATCAAGGACAGTCATTTGGTGGACTGACTCAGATCACGATGGGTCGGCATTGTCAGCGTAGTGTCGGCGTCCTTCATCTGTAATCCAATAGATGACAACGCGAGATGTTGGCTTTTTTCGCGCGAGCAGTCCTCTTTCCACTAATCTCTCCATCTGGTGTCGTGCCCCCTCTTTCGTCACGTCAAGGCTCTCTGCGATTTCCTTCGCAACGAATGCAGGCTCTGGTGACACGACGAACTGACGAAGGATATCTATCGGTTCTATCTCTGGGTCAGGACCGCGAGGCACACGTGACAAAACCGGGGCACCAGTTATCAACCCTGCCATGCTTTTCCTCATGCACGTACCAAAGGTTAAGTACGGTCAGCATAACAGTCTGAGATAGGCGACGCCTACTCTCGGACACAGCGTCGCACTGACCCATGACAACCGGCAAGCCCACCCACGAAGAGTCGCATCGCTCGCCACCGACCGGCACTTCCGGTCATTCGGAAACCACCAGACGGCGGAACATTCGCTCACTTCCGTTCAGTTTCCGTTCATCGCCTGAGCGACCCACGAACACGCCACAGCGGGCCAGAGACGAAATTCGAACCCCGAAAATCCACTTCCGTTCACGCGCGCCCCAGGCTCTTACCATGTCATCTCCCAGCAGTAGCCAGATGCATATCACGGGAGGCAACCAATGACCGCCTGGCACACTTGCACCGCCCTCCAGCGGGATCTCCTGAAAGCGATTGCCGACCACGACCACTACGACCGCGCGGCCACCGCCGACGCCCTCCAGATCGCCGTCGAAACCCGACGCGAGGCCACGCTCGACGATGCCCGCGTCACGGACAGCCTCGCCGAGCTCGAAGCCAACGACCTTGTCACCACCACCGACGGCGGCACCACCATCCCCTCACACACGGCGGCAGCCACCCGACTCGACACCGTCCTGCAGGCCGCCGAACCTGCCCTCGCTGACGAGGAACTCGAACTGCTGGACGCTGTCAGCACCTACCTCCGGAACACGGACGGCTTCGTCGTCGGGACCCACGCCGAGCCCGCAATCCGCAGCCACGCGCTTGAGGTTATCGCCACCCGTGAGGACGGCCACGGCGCACCCGCCGGGGACGTACTGGACACGCTCGCCTGCGAGTACGGAGCCCAGCGGGCGATGACGGCGCTGTTGGACCTTCTGGTGCAGGGCGACTGTTATCAGCCACAGCCAGCGACGTTGCGGCGCGTCGACACCGACACCAGCGAGCCGGGAGGAGACCGATGACGACCTATCACGAGCTGACGGGCTTCCAGCGCGACCTCCTGGAAGCCATCGCCGCCGTCGACGACGACCCGTATGGCCTCGCGCTCAAGGACTACCTCGACGAGCGCTACGCCGACCCCATCAACCACAGCCGCCTCTACCAGAACCTCGACCAGCTCGTTGAACAAGACCTCATCAACCGCGACGCCCTCGACGCCCGCACCAACGTGTATACGCTGACTGACGCTGGCAGACACAAGCTCCAGCGCCACGCCGAAACGCTCGCACAACTCTGTGAACTGCCCCGACCCGTCGCTGACGGAGGGACACAGTAATGGCCCGGCACCCAACGCAGCGCCGGCCTTCAGTAGTCAAAAGGGAGGGCACAGTCGGTCGATGTTGTCAGAGGCACGGTATCACTGGGCGGGTGATTACCGACTGGTACCCTACGGTAATAATCAGAGAGCTCCTACATAACCGTTGCTGTCAGGTCGTCGTTCACAGTTCGATCCGTGAGCCAGTCCGCCGCCAAACGCGACGGCGGACCGGATCGCGTGCCTCTGACAATATCCCAGTACAAAGTGCCCAACCTTGTGCTGGCAGTCGTGATCTAGCTCACAACAATAAATGGGATTTGCGGTTCACATTAGAGCCTGAATATATCTCCCGATGTCTCGGAAGACAGCCTCTGGGACCGAAACAACTGGCACAGGTATCAGACGCACGCCTGTGTGAGGTGCCCCAACCCGCCGCTGAAGTCACACTGACTCAGAAGCGTCGTGAGAACGCACGAGTTCACAGTGTCGGTCAGCAGACCACTGGTTGCCAGCTACAGGGAGCCCAGCTGAAGCCACTCATCTGCTGGTATCAAAAACCCCCCGGGGTGCTGGTCCCAAGATGGTGCGTTGCACGGACCCGGCGGCGAGGGCTCCAGAGTCGGGAACAACACCCGCATAGGTGTAAACAAAACATCATAAATAAGTCTTGTGGCGGCTGGTCACAGCGGCGCGGTCACATGACTGGTATGCCCGACGCTAGACACACTGCAGGTACGGCGTCGCCCAAGACTAGCCAAAACGACCGATTTCGCTGTGTAGGCAATGCAAGGAATGGTGGGCAGCCGGGGGGGAGTGGCGTGCAACGCACCATTGGAAGTCGTCATCCACGACGACAGGTCCTGGTCCCGGGCCAATCGATGAATTGGGTGGGATCCATAGGGAGATGGAGCGGGGACCAGAACCCAACCGACCGGTACTCACTTGGTAAGCAAAACGTCTGTGATATCCTCCCGCAGTTTACTCATTCGCTACCCAGCGCGAACCCGCTGATAGGCCGCTCCCGCCACCGGGAGGTGGCCCGATGACCGCCCAGCCGAGTGTCGGCGAGATCGTCGCCATCACGACCACCGACAGCGAGCCGCTGTTGCTGGTCTGTCACTGCCACGAGGGGTACGCTACGGGCGTGTTACTGGCCGACCTCGCAACGGAAACGCTCCATCGGCTGCGGGCGTCCGAACCCGACACAGCCACACGCCAGCAACTGGCGCAGGCCATCGGTCGGACTGACGAGCTAATGTCGTTCACGGTCCCGACCACAGATTGTGCGCTAGTTGAACGCGACAGCAGCCGTCCTGGTCCTTTCGAAGGGGAGGATGCCTAATGGCCCGCGCCGACCCAGCGCCGGGCACTGCGACCGACACAGCGACCACAGAACCCGATCAGTGGCGACTCCGCTACATGGTCGGCGACCTGGAACACTACACCGAGTGGACGGCCGACTTCCCCACCATCGAGAACTACTACGACCAGTACCGCCGCGGTGACTACGCCCACGACGTTGTCATCGAGCGCCGGGCGGTGGTCGACAGATGACGGGTCACGGCAACCACTACGGCGTCGATTTAGACGACTGCGAGCCACCGGGGTGGCGACAGGCGTCTGAATCCACCGACACCGGAGCCACCCAATGAGTGGTGCTGGTTGCTTCCAGTTTGTTGCCACAAGGCAAATTCGCTGGACTACCCGGCATTGCCACGAGCCAACTACCGCGTCGGGATAACGCCCGCTACGTCGCCGATAGCCCGTGCCGTGGTCGGCACTGCCCGGTTCGATTCCGGGGACGGGCACTGTGGTCACAATGCCACGACAACCCACCAACGACGACAGCGGGACCGACAGCACAGCCACCGATCAAGCGCTCGCCGACGAACTCGGCATGGATATCAGAGAAGATGGGGTGGACATCAACGAACTCCAGTCATTCGTCACGGCGCTCGACGAGGAAGTGCCACCCCCCGTTTCGAGTGTTCTTGAGCTGCTGGTCGGGACCATCGAGGGCCTCCAGGAACGCGTCGACGACCTGGAGGACGACGTCGAACGGACCCATGACGTTGCGACCACAGCGGTCGGCAACGCCGCCACGAACGACCAGCGCCTCGACGATCTCGAAACTCAGCAGGAGGCGACCCACGATGTCGCCAAGAGTGCCATCGCGAAAGCCCAGCAACTCGAAGCCGATAGCGACCACCAGGAAGACGCCGAGCAACTGCCCGAGGGCATCGAACCCAGCAGTTCGCCGCTTGATTTCTTCGCGAACTGCCGGCAGTCGAAAGTCAAGACGATGTTCGTCGAGCGCTCGAACCGCCAGAACACCTACCGTGCCATCAGCATCGCCAAGCGCTGGCCGGAATTTGCCACGACACGAACCGACGGCAGCGGCGTGTTCATGACGAAAAACGATATCGAGACGGCCCTGACCGCCGAACTCGGGAAGGAACCCCATCGCCAGACAATCAAGCGCGTCTGGGAGAAACTGATCGAGATCGGCGGCGGCGACATCGTCGAGAAAACCCGGCAGGTCGGACGCGACCAGACGCAAACCGAGATTCTCGCGATGGATACGGCAACAGCCGAAGGGTTGCTTGAGAAGCGCTACGTCGGCCTCGATCTGTTGGAGAACAGCGACCACAAAGCCACGATGGGTGGCGTCACACCCGTTGTGGTGGAGTCCTCGCCCTAACCCTGTGACACACACCGAATAGAACGACAATCGCCACTGATCCGACGCTGTTGGACGCGGTGGCACGTGCCCTGCCGCCGCTGACGCCGCTGTCTGCTAGCTGCAGGAACCGGGAGCGACCCCCTGTTTTCAGGAGTGTAGTGAGTGGTCGTAACACGAACGGAGCGACCAGAGCAGTTCAGTCGTTCACAACGGGTGTGACGGCAAAGTTGGATCAAGCTCCGTCTAGCGGTTCACTAGAACGGATTATCCGCCGTCTCTAGTCGAGTGATATCAGTTGTTGTGAATACATTTCTTTATTCACGGAACCGCGTGATGTTCAAGCTGCTCGATGTCGCCTGCCTCCACGGGACGACCATGCAGACGTCACAGGAGGTGATCGAGGGGAAGCCGTGGATGTGGAGCGGCGAACCGCCAAAGCGCCGAAACTTCCTCACTCACGTCTCGAAGTCCGACCGCCGGGAAATTATGTCGATGTATCTGGCGGCGAACGAGTCGATGATTCAGCTGCTCGAAGAGGAGTACGACTACTTCGGGGACACGGTGGAAGTCGCCATCGACGTGACGCCGTGGCCGTGGTTCGGCAAGTACGAAGACGGCGAGATACCCGAGTGGGTCTCGGGGACGAAGGCCGGTCGCAACTACGCCTACGCGTGGAAGTTCGCTACGCTGGCTCTCGTCGGCACGAACACGCCGATCACGGTCGTGTCGCTACCGGTGAAGTCGGCCTCGAACTTGGATAGCGTCGTAGACCGACTGCTCCGGTTCGCAACGGCAAAGTTCGACATCGATTGGGTCTATCTGGACAGCGAGTTCTACCAGGGCGGCGTGGCGAACAACGTCCGGAGCGAGGCCGATTTCATCATCAAGGGGAAGAAGGGCTCAGACAAACTTCAGGAGGTCAAAGAGCGGTTCATCGAAGAAGACAAGGAGTGGGACGACTTCCGGTGGGGCGTCGGCGACGTCAAGGACGGACGGGACTACATATTCGTACTGCCGGAAGAGAAGAAGTCGCGTCTCCAGAAAGAGGACTTTGGCGACCCAACTGACGCACTGACGCAGTTCTACACTAATCGTGACCCGCGCGAATTCGCCACTGATGAACGAAACGGCGCGGAAGTTCTGGCTGAGAAATTCCGCGGAAGATGGGGTGTAAAGACTTCATATCGGGTGATCAAGAATCGGTTCTTGCCACAATCAGGTCGGGTCAGATCGAACACCGGATGTTCCTGTTCGGGTACGCGGTGCTGCTGTACAACATGTGGACAGTGGCGAACGCGGTTGGTGCCGACCGGGATGGCGATCACGACTTGGGTGAAGACGGGAAATACTGGAAGGCGGTCGTATTCTTGAGTAACATGACTGACGACCCAAAACAAATCGAAATTGGAGAAATCGGTGAGGGTGAGCTGGCTGAGTACAGTAAGATGATTAGGAAGGACTTCTTCCTCCGAAAGGAAGTATAGGTGAATAAATGCCAACAACGTCACCAACTGATCTTCAAATTGCGGGCATAATACTCACAATACTCACTGCATCAATTGGGATTCATAAATTCATAATTCAACGACCTAGAATCCAGTTGAAAGTGGAGAAGGAACGAGATTTCCTCCGCGATGATGGTGTGAAGAGCCATCTAAATTTTATTATTGTTAATAATGGGTTTCGATATGCTGAAGACACTTATATTGAAATGCGGTTACCTGATTGGAACTTTGGAAAACAGCGGAGAAGAATAGACTGGGACGTGTCAGTCTCTACGAAGGACTCCGATGAGAAAGATGATGATTCCGATGAGGAGGTATCTGACACAGAAGAAAACGAAGACGAGAATACTCAAACCGATTCTGAAGACGTTGTGCGCAAAGTAGACTCTGTTCTTGATATCCGCCATGATATCGATACCTATTTTTTAGCTTCTGGTGAGATAAATCACATTTTCATTGAGGACACTGTGTATAACGAGGCAGAATTTCCCATATTTTATGGAGAAATCCATCTTGAACAGTTCGAAACGTATCAGTTAGAGTATTCTGCTGGATGTCAATCGTACAGTCCTCGGAAAGGCGTAATTGAGTTTGATGTTGGTTACGATGAAATAGAGATCAACCACAACCCGCCACGGTTCTGGAATGCCTGGTATCGCTATTTGGGCAAGATCTACGGTAATCTACGCTCCTTCACGGTGAGTCAAATAGATACTCGACTTGGCATTGATCTTTCAACAGATGATGTTCGAGTAATCCATTCTAAGCTAGAGCGGGAAAATGAAACAAACTCGGAAACTATCATTAATCCGGTTGCTAGTGTCCTATTGAGCAACGATCTTGAGGAGCAGCGGTCAGTCAGCATTAAAGGAACTCTCTATCTACTACATGAGGGCGAAGATGTCATCCTTGGAACGGTGACTTTCCGTGCCTATTCTCTGGATGCGGGTGAGTATTGGGAAACGCGTCCACCACAACAGCAGTGGGGAACACATAGGTTTAGATACAATAAGGAATATGGCGGAAGTGCTTTTGAAGGCGCACTTCCGGTGAAAATGATTGTACCTGAAGAGGCTGAGGAAGCGGAGTTTTCCGTCGAATGGACAGTAGATTCATGGGTGCCTCGAAAGGGGAATCTCAGGGGTCTTGATCTCAGCAAATGTGAATTTGACACCGACCGTACTGTGGCAAAAGGGGTAATTCAAAATACGAGTAGTGTGGATGTGACTGTCTTCGTTATTGCTAAGCTCTATACTGAAGACGACATTTTGCTCACAACCCCATCATCAGAGATAACTGTGGAAGCGGATAGTGATAAGGAGTTCAGCATACGTTCTGACCTTGATCCGGAGCAGAATGAGCGAATCACATCCTGCGAATGTGTTTTGAGTAACGCATTATGACTGCCTGTTGGAATGTAAATCAGTTTCTCGGGTGAGGCTGCTGTTTAAAATCTTGATCAGATTGCAATTGAAACCCATCGTCCGATGGAGAGGTATTATAATCGTACTGATGGGAAATGCGTTGGGATTCACAAACTACGAGTGCTCTCAAATCACGACTTAACTTTCCGATCTCACCCTGAATAACTTCGACCACATTGCCAACAACTGATATGAAGAAATTGTGCTACCAACTACTGTAAATTCAAAATTAATAAAACTGGCGTGTGATGTTGATGTTATGCTTATAGGCCACTCGGCAGGGGAGTATGTGAACTACTATGAATGCTCTGATGGGTCAACTCCATCACCGACAAGCCTTAATTACGATGAAGAAACGGTACAGCTTGACTCGCAGGGTCGAGTGTTCTTTGATGTTCCAGAAAACGCTGATAGAATACAGGAGGATTTACAAGGGGAAGTAGACTGTGAACTGAAGTTAGTCGCACTCGGCCAAGAGAGAGAGGAAGATTATTTAGTATTTGTTCCGTATTCTTCTAATTTAAGTGCTGTAATAGAAAAGGAAGTAGAGGAATTAGTTGATGAAAATATAATTGACATAAATGGTGATAAAATAGGGGAGTTAGCAGAAAATATGGTTGCAGAGCATCATTATCAGGAGGGACTAGGCACGGGGATATTAGATCCAGAGTGTCATCTTTTGCTTATCGACAAAGCTGATGAGGCTGATTTGATTAAATATATTGGTGAACGGGAACAATCACCAGATTTGAATGATAGAGTACTTGGGGTTTTGAGAGATATTGGGATAAGTATCACTGGCGGACTGGCGGTCTACAAGATCCTCGAATTCGTTACTACCCATCCAGAGGTAATGCCTTCGGCCGGAGAAGCTGAGTTACCTGATGAATTACTTGACCGAATGGAGCAAGAAGTTACTCCAGAAGAAATGTCTGATATATGGGGTGTGTCCGAAATCGAAGCAATAATGAAATTAAATTCTTTGTCTCCAGGTGTCCAAAAAGTTGAGTCCGACGAAATGAAATATAGAATAGTCAGTGAAAAATATCACACCGCATTTGCAGCATATCAACCTGGTGGCCCACCAACAGATCTTGATGAAGATGGCAATCCAGTCCAGCGTCCTGAGGGTCTAGGGAAGGTTGTAGATTCTTTAGGTCTGGAGTGAACGATATGCACGCTCGGTGAGTAGATTATTCGAGAGTATTGCCCGGAGCCAATGGGATCTAACTGCTGACTTGCTCAATATTCGGCACCGAATGCCGGTTATATGACAATAATTATCAAAACACCTCGGCCTAGTATTCCTCATTCTTCATCTTGGAATTAGCTCATCTTAGTTTCTGCCCGATACTGAATAAAGAAATCGCGCTACCATCTACTGGTAAAGCCAGACTCATCCTCATGTCCAGCGAGGTCGTGCGTCTCTTGCCCATCGCCACCCATCGAGACAGGCTCAAAGTCATCAAACGCACCGTAGTGTTGCTTGACAACCTCTACGACGAGCGTCCCATCATCGTCAGTGTCCCAGCGGAGTTTGTCGCCTGGCTCGATATCGAGCCGACGACGCAGCGATGCCGGAATCGTAACCATCCCCCGGTCGCTAACCTTTGTCTCTTCAGGAGCGTCGTCTGCTGCCATACTCGGTAGTACCGCTGCGTACGTCATACATGTTGCGCCACATGTACCTCCGGATGAGCACTAATTGAGAGATATGCCCTCCATAGCAGCCAGAACCGACGATAACGAGCCCACCAGTCACGCCAGCAGTCAGTCATCACGAGCGGACGGAGACACCAAACGGTACTCAATGCGGCCGTCGCCGAGATACTCCGCATTGTACCCGAACTCTCCGGTAATCCCACGGTCGTGACGGATGTCGGAGGGCAGGCACCACTGAATGTCCGTTTGGACGTCGACGGGATCGATGTCGAACTGTCCCGGTGGGTTGTCACTATCGCTGTAATCTTGGTCGATAAACAGCGTGACAGTCAGTGCGCCATCCTCAACACCGCCAAGCTGCAGTCGGCACGTGTCTTCCATATCAAGCCCCGCACGGGACACCCAGTCAGCGTCAATGCTCAAATACAGTGAAACCTGCCCCCGTAGGATAATGTCCCGCCCCAGAATCGCTGTCTGTGACATATGACTTCATTGGCAACATTCTAGAATAAAGCCATCGGCTCAGGTGGCAGTCAACTCTTACATAGCTCTTACAGCATCTTACAGCAGTGTTTCAGGCCCTGACAGCATCGTACAGACTCTTGTAATTTTACTAGGGTGTTTATCCGGCCATCGCGACTCCCGTCGCGTCCGTAGTCTAGCTTCGGACAGTACCCCTACCCATGCGCGAACACGACCCCGGCGACCGACAATCGCCGGCCAACGCGGCCAAGCCCGCGTATCAACCGTATCGAACCGAATGGCACAGGGTCGACACCCGTCGACGCGTGCGAACACGGCATGAGATTGCCGGCGCGAGTCGGGATCTCACAGCAACCCTGATCGCTGGAGGTGGCGTGTGAGCGTCATCGAAGTCGACAACGCGCGCCGGTCGGACCTCTCGGTGGTCGGCTGGCTCGGTATCGGACTCGCCGCCACTGGGCTGGCCTACGCCGGCTGGACGCTGATGACTGCGGCAACTGTCGGCGGCGGCATCGTCGACGGACTGGTCGTCGGCGTCGGTGCTGCCCTGCTGGGCGGCTATGTGGCCTATGAGGTTGCCACGCCGGAGGTAGATGGCTCGTGCGACCACTGTGGCGACCGGATTGTCAACCACTCCGGCCGGGACAGCTTTGACGAGCATACCGTCGTCCACTGCAGTTCGGGCCCGCGGCGGGGCCGACTCGGGCCGCTGTCGGTGGTGATGCTCCGACGACAAGCGGCCTTCTACTACTGTTCTGGCGATTGCGCTGATGCCGATGCTGACCGACGGCGGCTGCAGAGTCCGTCGAGGGTTGACGACTCGACTGCAGCTGCCCGGCTGGCGGCCACCGACGGCGGCACCGAACAGACAGACAACCAGGGCGTTCCCCAGCCCGAAACCGGGGATTCAGACCTATGATAGGACTATTCTCGACTGACAAGAACAGTTCACGACCGATTGCGCTGCTGCTGGCTGGCCTTATCTGTGCCAGCATGGCCGTCGCTGGCGTTGGCGGCGCGGCCGCAGCGACGACCGAGACCGCGACAGCGACGGAGACTTCGACCTCGGACACGCTGGCGGACAAGACCGTCGCAGTGGACAACCAGACCCAGCAGGTCTACCTCGAAGTGACCAACACCAGCGGGCAGAGCGTCGATTACACTGTCTATGGCGTGTCTGACGGCATCACTACGCAGGTTGACTCTGGGCAGGTGTCGGCGGCCAGCGGCGAGACCACGGAGAAAACCTTCGCCGTTGACTCGTCGGAGTACGACAGCTACCGTATCCTCGTCGAAGAGGACGGCACGGACAGCGACTCCGAATCTGCGGAGTCCATCGAGATCGGCGAGATCGTCCAGCAGGAATCGGGCGGCGGTGGCATCTTCGGCGGTGGCGGGGATGGCCTGCTGACGCCGGTGAACATCCTCATTGCAGCGCTGCTGGGGGCGGCGGCGTTCCTACTGGGGCTGTTCGACCCGATCAAGCGCCGGATTGCGGGGTGAGACGGGATGAACCAGACCGGTGCTGATGGCGGAGGCAGCGATGATCCGAGTCTTAGCCTCGGTGACGGCAGCGGACAGGAGTCTCTGAGCGGCATCACGAACTTCCTTCAGAATGGTGGAGACGCGGGTAAAGTGCTGTCTGCGTCGATTGTCGGCCTGATTGTCTCGCCAGTCGTCGCAGTCATTGATGTCATCAACGCGGTGGCGAACTTCTTTGCCCAGCCGTTCAACAACGCGGGCGATGCGATTGGGTCATTGCTGACTGGGCTCTTCGAGGCTCCCGGGAATCTGCTGATTGCTGGTGCGGATGTCTCGGAAACCGTCCTGCGTTCGGTTCTGGGCGAGACGTTGGCCGGACTGTTCGCGTTCCCAGTGACTGTCGGGCTGGTGATGATCGGGCTGTACGCAGTCGTGCGCTATCTCCGTGAGGACGAGACTGGCGATGTGCTGCCGGGCCTGCCTATCGACGTGCCAACGGATATCTTCGGCGTCGAAGAGGAGGAGACGATAGACGAATGACGGCTCGCCAGCTTGACTTGCTGGGAGTGGTCGTATTGCTGTTTGGGTCCGTTGTGGTGGTCCCGACTGCCGACTTCAGTGCCGCCATTGCAACCCTCATCGTTCGTCCATTCGCGACGAATCCTGTGCTGTCGGCAGGCATCGTCGCTGCTGCCAGCAGCGCTTGGTTGATTGCCTCGTTTATCCGATTAGAGCGGTCTGGTCCGCCCATGCCGCCGATGTCGGTGCCAGAGTGGCTGGCAGACCGCCTAACTGAGGAGGAGACGGTCGACGAATGACGGCTCGCCAGCCCCACAACTCGGAGGTCGCTGCCGATGGCTGATGACTCGGGGCTGACGGGCTTGATTAATAACGCCGACTCCAACTCGAAGTTTGAAGATTACCGCATCGTCGATACGGCGAACCCGGTCAACTGGACTCGCGTCGGCGCGTCGATACTCCTGTCGACGGTCGCGACGGTGTACATCGGCCTTCGGCGGTATATCGACGAGCTGTTCGGCATCCCGGAGCGGCTCATCGAGGGCGCAACGTCGTTCGTCGGGGAAGTGTCGACCGGCGAGACCCCGACAGGATCGGGCGTGCTGGGTGAGCTGTTCGTCCCGATTCTGCAGTGGTATCAACAGGACCTCTGGGCCAGCAGCGTCGAACAGTTCGGACTCTGGGGCTACCTCGTTGCGGTGGGGTTCACCCTGTTGACGCTGTTCGTCGTCGTGCGCGGCCTTCGAGAGGGAGCCCAACGGCTTTCCGGGGGTGACTGACAGTGTCACAGTCATCCAACGGCGGCGGCGATGGCCCTGCCCTCCCGCCGTCGCTGAAAGCATTCGCGTCCTCTCCGACCGGCTTCATTCTGGGGCTCATCTTGACGCCGCTGCTGAACGGCGTCGAGGGAGTCGTTGAGAAAGTCCTCTGGGCCATCAACTACGTGTTTTTCGGCCATTCGCGGTCGTCGACAGTTGGTGACCTCGGGCTCGTGGATGTGCCGGTCGTCATCGCGACGACGCTCATCGACGCTGGGTCCGCAATCGGTGAGCCAGTGCTCAGTGTCATCGGCTCTGGTGTCCAGTTGCTAATCGACTTTTTCAACTGGACGGGACCGGCGGGACTGCTGGGCGCGGCGATTGTGTTCGCGATTGTCGTGGTCGCGTACTCGACGTACCTGCGGACAGCCATCGAGATTGCGCTGGACTTCATCCCCGGCGGAGGTGCCTTCATCAACTGATGTCGCTCAAAGACTTTCTCACCCACCCAGCAAGTGCGGCAACGGCAACGGCGACGACACTGTTCGGGGCATTCCAGTTCGACGTGCTAGCGGTGCTACTGCAGTGGGGCTGGGCGAACCTCGGACAGTTGTTCTACGGGGCGACGTTGTTGGTCAGCTCCACGCCGGTCCTGCCGATCACGCAGGCGACGGCCTCGAAGTTCGTCGCTGGGCTGGCGGCGCTGTTGTTGCTGAAACTGCTGCTGAAAGCTCGCGAACAGATTGACAACCGAACGGACGGCTAAACTCATGATTCAGAACGAACACATCAAGCGGACGTATCGAGCAAGAACGGCGGACAGCGTGGAGGTGAGCCGATGCCAGACGTGACGACGGCAACGGTGACCGGCTGGGCCATCATCGGGATGGTGTTCTACGTGATCGGCGAGTACACGTCGGTGCTGACAAAGACAGCCTACCCGATCAAGTGGTTCAAAGGCCGCCCGGCCCGGCTGACGACGGGACTGGTGGGCGGCTTTTTCGGTGGCGTGTATGCCGGCGGATTCCTCTGGAGCGCGGCGGCGTCGTTCATCGGGGCTGGCGCACTGGCTGGCGGTGGTACAGTGGTTCTCGGACTGACGGCGAAAGAGACGCTCATCGTGTTCCTGGCGGCGCTGGTCGTGGGGCTGGCGCTGTACACGGGCGCGGCTGCAGAGGAGGCGGTGGATGCAGATTAACATCTCGGGCTGGGGTGCGGTCATGCTGGCCGCGGTCGGGCTCGTCGCCATCGCGATGTTCGTGGCCCCGGAGGCAACGACAGACTACGTCAACGGCGTCGCGAGCGCTCTGTCGGGGGGCTAACCGTGAGCAGACACGCACTCTCGGGAGGTGATAGGGCCGCCGTCGCCGCGGTTAGTGTTGCGGTCGTCCTCGTCGCTGTCACCGTGGCGGGCGCGTTCGCGATGCCCGCATCGGCAGCGGTGGCTGACGGACACTACCAAGCGACCAACGAGACGGGCGACAGCGCGTCGAGCGACTGGACAGCGCCGGGACCGTTCAACATCTCGGAGCTGCGGACGGGCGGCGACCAGATATCAAGTGGTGGCTCACAGGGGCCGCCGGAATCGACGCGGATGCTCCCGACCGGGGGGATCGTGCTGAAGTACCTGCCGTTGAATCCGGCCCAGTCGTCCTACCAGCCGCTCGGTCGGAATCAGGCACTCAAAACGGACTACCTGCTGGCCTACACATCCGCATTCGGCGAGAGTGTCGGTGACTACGAGTTCGTCGTGGTGTTCTGGCAAGAGCGGACGACGAGCGTCAACGGGACACAGCAGACCTACGCGGCGAACCAGACTGTCCAGCGGATTAGCTTCGAGGCAGATAGCGGTTACTCGGCGTCGAAGCTGAAACTGCAGTCCCATTACGACCAGCAGTGGCAGGCAACGGCGTGGCTGGAACAAGACGGCAGCCGGGTCGAAGGCGCACGCTGGCGGTTCGCGCACCAAACGAACCCGCTGACGGCATCCCCGGCCTACCCGACGAACTCGAAAGGCGACCTCTGGCGCTGGGGTGCGCTGAATCTGATTATCCCGGCTATCTGTGGCATCATGTTCTCGGGGGCATCAGCGAAGCACATCCTCTCGCGAACGATTCTCGGGACGCTAAAAGGAGTGAGTTACTGGGCCGGCGTGGTCGCCGTCGTGATCGGCATCGCAGCGATAGTTGGTACGTGGCAAACGTCGATTATCCTCGCGAACGCACCCATCGCGGTCGGCATCCTGATGGGATTGCTGGCGTTGCCGGTGATGCTTTCCATCCGGGACAGCGACCTCTCGAAAGCCGGGTTTTTCCAGCGAAAACTCCGGCAGGGCGCTATCTCACCGAGTGGTGACGAAACGGTCGGGACGCGGCGTGTGCCGAACAAAATCAAGTCTGTGTACCGACACGGCGACCAGTTGTACGCGCCGATAGCCGGCCTTCGGCCGATGCTGGCCCGCTACTGGGCTGACCCGGCGAAGATACCGACCGAGGACTGGAAGTCCTACGACAGCGGCGAAGGCGACCTCGACCAACTCTTCGAGGTCGACCCAGAGTCCGACAAGGTGCTGCGGCACAAGCCGGCGCGGCTGAAGTTCTCGCCAACACTGACGAAAGAGGTCGACGAAGCGGACCTCGCGGACCCGCCCGAAGGTGAGGGCATCGCGGCACTGCCGGCGGCTATCTCGGCAACGGTGTCAAACTGGGTAGCCCGTCGGAACTGGCGATTCATCGCGATAGCGCTGGGTGGCGGGGCAGCGGTCTACCTCGGGACAGTCGCGGCGCTGGGCTCGTCGATTATCGGGCTGGGGCTGGCAATGCTGCCGGCGCTGATCGAGGGCCACGAAGCCCGTGACGGCTCGCTCGAAGTCGACTGGGGACCGTCCCACTGGAACGACGTGCAGGCACAGGTCCAGACCGAGCGCCACGAGTACGAAGAGCGCAAGACCTTCGACCAAGTTCTGCAGGCAGTCACCGAGCTGGAATGGTCTGACCACGAGAAAGGCCAGCAGATCGTCGACCGTGTTCGCACGGAGATTCAGAAAGCGCTCGACGACGAACACGGCGGGAACAACCCGTCAACGAACCTCTCGCCGTCGTCGCCACAACAGGGGGTTGATGCGGATGACTGACCCGATGGCGGCCGACGGGCATCATGCCCTCAAATGGCTCGCGAGCGACGACGGGTCGGTCGACCGCTCGTTCGCAGCTGGGCTCGACTCGCTGCGCGCCCAGCAGCGGCACCTGCAGCAGTCCCTTCGCGATGGGTTCCAGAGTCGCACCGAGGTCTTGGAGTGGTGCCACGCCGTCGACGTGGTGTCGGGCGGGCAAACCCCGGAGACGTGGCACGAGGAGCTCGTGCAAGACCGCTGGGAAGTCGCTTGCCTCATGGCAGATGCGGACGACCGGGTCGCAATCTGTGACCAGGCACCCAGCGACGACGAGACTGCTGATGCGTTCCGGCGGCGGCTCATTCGGAAGGTGCTGCTGCCGGCGTTTCAGGACGCCACTGAACTGCTGCGTGAGCGGGTCGGGGAGTTCTCTGATGAAGAGGGCGTCAAAGACGCCGAACGGATTCAGTACGTCGCTGGGCGGCCACGATTGCATCAGCGCGCCGTCGAACAGCATGGGATGCTTCGGTGGACGCTACGGGACCCGCCCCGCGTCGAGTCTGAGGTGATGGCGTGGGCTGAGGATATCATCCACATGACCGAAGGGCACGTCCGTAGCGGGTTCATCGAGGACGTGCTGGACCGCCACGGCGACTGGTGGCACTCACTGACTCGCGGGCCGTCAGTCCGGCTTGAGTGGCTGCTGGCCAGCGAGATATTCCCGGCGATGAACTCGTCGCTGTCGGAACTCGTGACCAATAGCAACGAACTGGCCGACGTTGCTGGCCGCGCCAAGGAGGTGCCGCCGGGATAATGGATATCGAAGCAATCCGGGCGGCCCGGGCTCGCGAACAGGACGCGGCGTCACTCGTCCAGCTGGCCGAACCGACAATCTTCGAGCGCACACAGACTGCCGTCGACGACGGGGAGATCGACACCGACGACGCGGTGCAACTGACGACCGAACTGGCCGACGAGCGGGCCGGGAAGCTCCTGAAACTGGCGTCGTTCCGGGCTGCCGGGATGGCGGTCAACTGGGATGGCGTCACCGACCAGGAGCGCGCGCTCGTCGAGGACCTCGTTGCCCGACTCGAAGAGTGGCGCGACTCGGTCACGCCGACCACGGAGGACAGCGATGACTGACGAGCTGTCCGAGCGGGTCGCTCAGTATCTCCGCTGGCAGGTCAGCGACAAGGTGGCGCTGCTGGCCCAGCGCTATCCTGATGACACGTCGCTGACGCTGGACTGGACAGCGCTCGCGCGATGGGACCCAACGCTGGCCGAAGATATCCTCGATGCGCCCGATTCGATGCTTGAGTACGTCGAAGCGGGCATCACGGACACGCCGCTGCCGGTCGACACGTCGCTGGGGCAGGCGACACCGCGCTTCGAGAACCTGCCTGAGTCCCACACGACCGCGCCCGGGGAGTTCTCACCGAGCGACCGACGTGGGCAACTGCTGGCGCTCGAAGGGCAGGTCGCGAAGCGAACGCAGGTGCAGCCGCGGCTCGTCGAAGCGGCCTTCGAGTGCCAGCGCTGCGGCACCCTCACCCGGATACCATTCGAGCCCGGACAGTACATCGAGCCCTTCGAGTGCGTCGGCTGTGAGATGAAAGGCCCGTTCCGGATCAATCCCGACCAGTCCCGCTATGAGGACTATCAGAAGCTCCTGTTAGAGAATCCCAGCAGCGCGGCACTGGGCGGTGACACATCGGATATCATCGCGCACCTGCAGGGCGACCTCGCGGGACATGGGGCCATCGCGAACTGTCAGGACGTGGTGCTCGTTGGTGAGCTGCAGTTCCGCGGTGGCGGGCCGATTCCCGAGCCACAGGTCGTCGTGAACTCCGTGCAAGCGGCCGGCCAGACCTATCAGGACGCAGAGTTCACGGCCGACCAGCGGGACCTCTTCGAGCGCCTTCGCGAGCGCCCGGAGTCCTTCGACGTGGATATCGAGAACCCGTCGACTGCGGATGTGCTGATGGCGGCTGCAGCCCCGAAGTTCGTGTCGGGCTCGCACCCACGGGACCGGCAGGTGGTTCGCGGGCTCGTGCTGCAGCTGGTCAGCGCGTCGACGTTCGACGGGCCGGACGGCTCGCACTATCGGGGCGACGTTCACGTCCTGCTACCCGGCGACCCGGGCACAGGGAAGTCCGTGCTGGCGAAGTGGGCCGCGGCGGTCGCGCCCCGGTCGGCGTTCGCGAGCGGCGAGCGTGTGTCGGGGCCGGGACTGACCGCGGCGGCGGTGAAAGACGACTTTTCCGACGGCGGGTTCAGCATCGAGCCCGGCGTGCTGGTGCGCGCCCACGAGGGGATCGCGGTCGTCGACGAGCTGGACAAGGCTGGCGAGGACGCCATCGAAAAGATGCACTCGGCGCTGGCCGACCAGATACTGCCACTGTCGCTGGCCGGCCAGTCGATGACGCTCCCAGCCGAGTGCGGGCTGCTGGGCGTGTGCAACCCGCTCGGTGGTCACTTCGCTGGTGACGAGTCGCTGGTCGACGCGCTGGGCATCAACAGCCCGCTGCTGTCGCGGTTTGACCTTATCATGCAGATGCGGTCGAAGCAGGACCGCGAACACGTCCGGGAACTGGCTGAGTCGATGATTCGGACGTGGTCAGCATCGCTGAAAGACGCGACTGGGCAGGCACTCGACACGGCTGACGCCGATGCTATCGACCCAGTGCTATCGATGGATGAGTACCGTGCAGTCCTGATGCGGGCCCGACAGCTGCATCCCACGCCCGCGAACGACAGGGTCATCGAGGCGCTGGCCGCGTGGTTTGAAGAGCAAAAGATGGCGCTGCCCGAGCGCTATCGCGATGCACTCGCGGACGCGGACGGCCGGTATCATGGCCCGCCCGTACCCGTGACTGCCCGCAAGCTCGGGGCCGCTCGACGTGTCGCACAGGCGAGCGCTCGGGCGAACCTGCGTGAAGAGATTACGATGGCGGATGTCGAAGTCGCGAAGGAAATGGTCAGCCGGTCGCTGGCCGACCTCGATATCCCGATTGTCCACAACGCCGGGCTCGGCGGGGGCGACGTGAACCGCCGTGAGCCGGCTGATTTGACTGGAGTGAGCTAACGATGTCACAGAGAAAACCAAAGTCAGAACAGGACGGATTCACCGAACAGACGAAACAGGGCGCACAGATCGTCTATGGCAACGAGCCAGACCCGATGTGGAACGAGGACGCTGAAGAGATTCGAACCCGGTTCGATATCCCGGCGTTCGACCCAGAGGCGTTCTATCCACGCGAGGGAGCGGCGCTATCGGGCGTGTACCCGGACTTTCTCGTGCATATCGAGAGCGCTGCAGAGGGGCCGTCGACGGTGAGCTCACCCGGAGCGTCACTGACGATGGTTGAAGCCCCGAAGGGCTCCGGGAAATCGACCGTCGCTGACCAGTTTGCCACGTACCAGATGGAACACAACGATGAGCGTATCGTCAGAAATGGACGGCAGAAAAGCTCGGACTGGCGACGGATGCGTGACTGGACAACGCTGTGGCTGCCCAGTGGTGTCGATATCGAAGGCCGGTGGATGGAAGTGGTCGACCGTGGCGAGCCCGATCCCGACGAACTCTGTCGGGACGTGCGATACTACAGTGACGTTTATGAACTCGTTGAGCGGCTACAGGATCACCCTAAGGGCACGTACAACGTGGTGTTCCCGGACCCGTACTTCCGGAAATGTGAGGATGCGCTGTCGACGGCGGATGCGACAGTCAAGCAGCCTGAGTTCGTGCCGAAAAACGAGGCGAACCCGACGCCGGCATCGCACTGGTGGTTCGGGTTCTTGGCCGCTCGCACGTTCGATGGACTCCGTGTTGACGATGATGGCGAGCGTAACTGGATGACCGCGCATATCGACGAGTTCGGCATGGTCGCTCCGGAATCTGCGTCTGGCGGTGAATCCGGCCACTGGACGTATGAGTGCGTGCGGATCATGGCGAACATCTCGAAGGAAATGCGGTCGGCTGGGCTGTCGCTAATCGGCTACGGCCACCACGAACAAGACGTCCATAATCACTGGCTCAAAGAGTTCGACTTCTGGGTCGAGCTGTCGAATAATGAACGCGGGAATCGGACGACCAAGAGCGAGGCTCCAAAGCCGTTCCGCGATATCGAGCAAGACAACGATCTCCTCTCGAAGCGACCAATTGGCTTCGGGCTGTGCTACAACGAGAACCGGTTCTCGGAGTTCCAGTTCTCGGACCTCGGCTACCCACACGACACGCCAGAGTTCCAGCTGCGGCTCGGGATTCCAGAAGCCGTCGACGTGTCGACCAGCGACGACGACGGCATGGTCGTCGAGGAGCTTCAGGTGGCGACCGACGACGAGGACCAGCCGACAATTCTCAACGAGTACCGCGCGGCCGGTGGCGCTGTGCACGAGCTGCGTGTCCTCGCGCCCGGCGACGGCATCATCGATATCTCTGGTGACGCGCCAGAGGTGCTCGAGCAACTTTCGAGCCCGTATGCTGACGGCACGTTCCCGGAGAACCCGATCAAAACGACCCAGAACCACTATGATATTATGTTCAACCCCGACAGTAGCACGGAGATCGTGGCGGCACGCATCCCGAGACGCACTGGCCCCGGCGCGACCGGAGGTCGTGGCCGATGACTGACCCAGCAACGCCGCTAGTCATGACCGATATCGACCGGCCTTTTACGTTCACGACAATCGGCTGTGGCGGCCGGATTGGCGGGCGCCGCGGCCCCGATCACCGCGAGCGGAAGAAAAGTTCCGTACGGTACGCGCGCGTATCTGGAACAGGAACGGAAGGGGGGACCCCCCTGAACGCTGTTGGAGGTGATTCTGATGGACAGTGATGACCTGCCACTCTCTCGCGAACAACTGTCGATTGTCGGCATGGCGCTGGCGGTCGTCGTCGTGTCCGTCGCCGCGCCGATGCTGTTCGCACCACAGTCGAACGCCCCCGACGACGCGAACAGCGGGACCGTCTACTCGACGCCGACTGCTGACGGCCAGCAGGCAGAGTCAGCGTCGACGCCAGCCGAGCCAGCCAGCGACCCTATCGAAGAGCTGAGTACCGCGCCACGCGACCCAGACAAACCATTGTCGAAGGTACCAGACACGCACGTCGAGAGTAACACGACCAAACCGTCGCTGTCGGCCTCGGCGGGCGCACAGACACTCCGGGCGTCGACAACGACTGTCGACGGCGAGCCCGCGCTGAATCTGACTGACGACCGAACCCACGACGGACGCTGGGTCGGCGTCTCAACGGACTGGCTGGAACAACAGCACGGGTCGGTGCCAGCCGTCGTCGGTGTCGTGCATGAGTCCGGCGCGGTATATCAAGAAGAGGTGCACGTCCGCGATGGCGAAGCCCAGTTCTGGGTGAGCGGGTTCTCGACGAACACGATCACGTTCGGCGGGACACTGCAGATCGACGGTCAGCCGGCGACGACCGGCACGACCCACCTGTATGAGGTTCGGGACCTCGACAGTGCGACGGACCCCGAGATAACGCTGACCGGGCAGGTCAACACCGAACGCGACACGAAACAGGTCATCGGTGCGATCGACAGCCAGCTGATTCCACTGTCTGTCGCTGGCGACAACCTCGAGCCACGCAATCCCGAAGTGACGTTCACGGGCGTCGAACAGACCACGACGGACGCGGGACTGTTCTCGACAACGCTGTCGGACGGTGAGACTATCGATTACAATATCGATGGGAACCAGCCAGCGACGAACGTTTCCACGACGTTCATCGGTAAGTCGACATCAAACCGCCGGACGGTTTCAGCCTCGAACCTTGCCAACGGCGACACGTTCAGCTACACGGCAGATGGGAACACTCTGGCGAACGACGTGTCGGTGACGTTTAAAGGAGATTCGTCGTTAAAATCGGCCTCAGACAGTGGCACGCTATCGGCTGGCGGGTCGGACTCGCTGAACCTCGAAGGAAACCTAAACCCGAGCAACGAGCAACTCACCGTCTCTGGCGGAGACTCATACTCTCAGGGAGAGCATACCTACGTAGCTGGTAATAAGTGGTCATCCGAATTAAAACGGGTTCCAAATTCGGCAATTACTGAGATTACATTTCATATGGAGGAATATTCTAGTGGTGGGTCCTATGAAATATATCTCACTCGTGAAGGAGTAGACGAAGACCACACTGAAGGGACGCTAGTGGCGTCTGGAGTGAGTTTCAACAAGCGAACCAAAACCGTCGATATTGAGACATGGGACCCAAAAAATTCGGATAATGTCACTCTCTCCGTTAAAAAAGACAAGAGTCCAGACCATGATATCCATTTTGAACGGAGCGGTGGCGGTGCTCAATCATTCGTCTACGACGGATATACCTACGATTCGTACATCCATATTGATTACAAAACCGGGGCAGATGTGACAATTTCGGCGGGCAGCGGCACGTCTAAGAGCTTTTTTGTGGAGGGTGGAGGGTCGCAAACTAAGAGTTTCCCGGTCGCTCTGGGTGACAGTATATCCGTGAGCGGTGCTGGGGCAGTCGACTACTCGCTTGATTATACAGCCCGTACCGGAACCGAAAACCCGAGCATCGACATCAACGGCGACGGCTCCACCGATGCAAGCTACTCTGGCATCCTTCAACCAGGACAGACAGCGACGGTCAGCGCATCGAACGTCCCAACCGGCTCACACACTGCGACGGTCTCACTTGACGATGGTAAAGTCGATACAGACCTCTCGTTCACCGAGCGCACGGCGACAAAGAACCCGTCGATAGATATCAACGGCGACGGGACGGCTGATGCCTCGTATGACGGCGTCCTGATGGATGGCGAGACGGTTACGCGGTCGCTGCCGGACATCCAGTCCGGGTCACAAACCGCACAGGTGGCGACCGGCCACAAGGTCGGCGTCGAAGCCGGCTCGACGGTCACCACGACGACCGAGGACCCAACGCTGGATATCGACGGCGACGGCATGGCCGAAGCGGAATACTTGGGCAAGCTCAATGAGGGCGAATCGCAGACCGTCCAGATTGACCAGTTCGACTCGTCGGTCAGCAATGCCACAGTCGGCACGCAGTCGGGCGCTGTCGACGTGGCTATCGGCTACACGGAACGCACGGTCACCGAGGACGCTGGTGTCATTATCAACGGCCAGCCGGTGCGGATGTCCGGCACGCTCAGCCAAGACGACACGACGACGCTCACGGCGAATCAGAGCTGGCTGCAGTCCGGCCAGAACAACGTCACCGTCGTCGCTGGCGATGGCGACACCGGCACTGATGCCCCAGCGCCGACCGTCGACGTTGACTACCAGCACGAGCTGACGACCCGGCGGGCGGTCACCTTCCAAGACGAAGCGTTCAGCGAGCGCTACAACATCTCGCGAACGTACCTTTCCAGCCGCGAGAGTGCCACGCTGACGATACCGCACGCACAGAACATCATCTCCCTGCGGTCGCTCGAAGTGCGGGTCGGGCAGTCCGGGAGCTGGACCCAGATACCGGCGTCGGCCCGCACCATGCAGGGCACCGAACTGCAGATCGACATTGCCGAACTGACCGGCGGCACCGTCCCGAAGGGAACGACCGTCGAAGTGCGCTCGGTCGGCTCGAAGGTCGACGTTCACAACGGCGCGGTGACTGTCCTCGATGCGACACCCGTCGGGACTGATCTCGATTCGCGGGTCCGGCTGGACAGCTGGGCCAGCGATTCCTACATCAGTGTCGGGAACACGTCACAGTCCCAGCAGCTTCACTACGGCGTCAACGAGAGTTACTCAGCAGAGGGCGATTACGCCGAACTCTCGACACGCCACGCCCAGCGGGTTCACTTCCCGGAAGCCACTGCAGGCAGCGAGGTCGGCGTCCGAACCGCACCCGTTCAACTCTCGCCGGTCAATGGCACTATCCGGGCGAGCGTGCCAGAACAACAGACGAACGCCACCAGCCCGGCGTTTACCGTCGCTCCGGGACAGCGCTCGGGTGAGTCGTTCACCGTCGAGTATCTGGGCGCGACCGAGGGCTCGTGGTACGGCGTCTATGAGGTTGACACGACCAAGCGATTCGACCGCGTGCAAGGCCGTGAGCCGATGACGGTGCCGAAAGACAACATCGATTCGGTGATTCGAGTCAAAACGGCGTCGGCACCGACGGCCAACCCGGACGGGGCGTCGACAATCTTCGGCGCGGCCGACCAGGGCAACCTCGTCGGGCTGGTCGCACTGTTCGGCTCGATTGCGATGCTGTTCGTGATCGGCCGGCGGCCCAAGCGCTCCCGTAACGTGGTTGACTCACTCGCGGCCAGCGCCGGGGCGGCTGCCGGACAGCTGCCCCGCGTCGGCGGGATCGTCGAGGACGGCGTCACCAGCAGCATCGAAGCGCTCGGTGACGCCATCGTCACGCTCGGTGAGAACACCATATTGACCAGCGCTGTCGGCGCGGCGGCACTGGTGGCAGCCATTCAGTCGGGCTACATCGATATCGGACCGGAACTGGGCGCGATGCTGGCGGTCACCGGTCTCGCTATCGGATCGCTCGTATTCCTGCAGCGGATCGGCGAGTTCACGACGGCCCGGTGGATTGCGATTGTCGGTGTACTCGGTGTTTTGGCGCTGCAATGGCTCGGTGAGGGCGACCTGCTGACAGCGCTGGTGAACTCCGATGCGTTCGTGCTGGTGGTGGTCATCGCTGGCTTCGCGGTCATCCAACTCGTGCGAGAGTATCGCGCGAACAACTCGCCCGATGACGACCAACCGCAGGTGAACATCATCGCTCGTCGCAGTGGCGGCAACAGAGGGAGTGACGACTGATGTTCGACTGGTTCGGCGCGCTCGTTGCCGAGTTCGGGAAAGAGGTGGCGCTGGTCACTGCTGTCGTGTACGGCGGCTACAAGTTCCGGCGTATCAAGAGTATCATCGGCGGGCTGGTGGCGGCCGTCGGCACAGTCGCGACGTTTGGCGCGCTCACCGTCGGGGCACTCGTGCTGGGGATGGCGACGGGCTGGGTCAGCGTCGACGTGGGCCAGATGATCGGTGATATCGTCTCTGGGGCTGGCACCGCGTGGGACGTGGCCGGGAAAGGGGCCGTCGACTGGCTCACAACGGAGGTGCTTGGATGACGGACCTCGGTGGCGTCGAGGACGACCCGGACTGGGCGGCCTTCGCGAACCTCTCGCCGGTCGCACAGACCTGCCTGCTTGTGGTCGAAGCCCACGACGGCGACGGCTGGCGCGGACTCATCGCACAGAAAGCACAGGAGGGACTCGGCACGAGTGACCGCTGGGTCCGGGAACAACTCTCGGAACTGGAAGCGGCGGGGCTGGTCGAAGCGTCGGGACCGAACAAGCGACGAGAAACGTACTCGGTGACCGAGGACGGCCATGAGGTGCTGGCCGGGATGCGGGACAGTCTTGACCGGGCGCTGGGGGGAGACTCGTGATTGTGCCCGAGGGTTCGTGGGTTGCCGAAGCCCGCGGTCACCCACGGAAGCTCGCTTCGCTGGTCGTCGGGCTGGGGCTGGTCGGGATCGGCGGCCCGATGCTGTGGTGGCTGGGGCTCGCGCTGTCGAGTCTTGCTGTCGGGCAGTTGGTAGCCTACTGGGGCGATGAAACGGACCCGGCCGTCGACCGGAGGGCAGCATGAGTAAGCGAATCTGCGTGCCACATCCTGGGGTAGTGGGCGTGGTCGTGCTGGGCTTCGTCGCGGTGGCGCTCGCGATGGGGGCGGCCGGCGCGCTCTCGGACACTGCAGGCCCGTCCGTCGAACTCTCTGGCGCTGACAGTGTCTCGCCAGGGGACTGCCATCTGCGCGGGCACGCGGACCCCGGAAGCGCTGACCGTATCCTGATAGATGTCGCTGGCCGTGAAACGGCCTCCATGACCATCGACAGGCCGACAACGTGGGGATTCGACGTGCCAGCGAACTCGACGGTGACTGCTGTCGCGGTTGACTTCGGTGGGGAAGCCGATGTCCTCGCCGAGCGCCAGCTGACCGCCGGCTGCACTCTTACGGAGGGGCCGTGATGCTCTTCGCTGTTCTATCGCTAAGTGGCTCTCGCGGTCGGGTCGTTCATCATACTGCAGCGGCTCGGTGAGTTCACAGTTGGCCGATGGATCGCAATTGTCGGGGTCAATTGTGTCGTGGCACTGCAGACATTCAGTGGCGGAACCCCACTGAGGACGCTGGTTACCCCCGACGTTTTCGTGCTTGTGTTGGTCGTCGCCGGCTACGCGGTTGTCCAGCTCATGCAGGGAGATCCTGTCTGAGTAAGGAGGTAATTGGGATACCTCTAGAAGTCGTTGTCTT